>JAIWOH010000172.1 GCA_020216985.1 Nitrospira sp. | reverse complement strand
CGGATTGTTCCGATCCTTTGTTGCCGTTCTCTTTTCGCCATCGCCGCCACAGTGCGTCGTATCTCATCCATATCCCTCCATGTTCTTTGTTACATGATCGAATTGAGTCGCCCCTTCCGGACTCCTCTTTCAGGCGACCGCCGCCCACGCGGGCCTCGCCGCGGAAAACATCGGCGAGGCCTTCGCATCCATGTCAGCAACCGAGCCGTTACGAACCTTGAATCAGAATTTGCCGAGGCTTCGCCTCTTCCTTCTTGGGGAAGGTCACGGTCAACAGACCATGTTTGTGCGTCGCGGAAGCCTTGTCCTGATCGACAAAACCCGGCAACTTAAAGAGCCTCGCGAACCGCCCCTCTGCGATCTCGCGCAGGTGATACGCCCGCACGTCCGGCTGTTGCGCGTTCCGCTCGCCCTTGATGGTGAGAACCTGGTTGTTCATTTCCAATGTAATGTCCTTGGGCTCCCACCCCGGCAACGCCATCTGAATGTAAAAGCCGTTGTCGTCCTCCCACACGTTGCAATCGGGAGCCCATAGACCGTCGGACGCGCCGAATGCACGCATCGCTTCATTGAAGAGCTGATCAATCTGTCGGTCGAATTCATCGGTTCGCGCGGAAGAAATCACGCTTGGGAGATAGCTGTTCATCTTTGAACCCTCCTTTTATCCAAAAAACGTTGATTGAGTCGATCGGTGGAAACGAGAGGGTCTGCCCAAACGGGGAGATACTACGCTGCCGCCGCTACTCCGCCGGTGTCGGGCGCTCCGCGCTCCACCTGGTCAAGTATCAGCAACGGCTCCCAGATAATTTCCGGACTCTGAAAGTCAAGAGGAGCACCGAGCGGAACATCGAGGCGGCCGCAAGGGACGTTTATCCGGGAGAACCCACGTTCCCTTCTTCTCCATAGACTTTTTTCTTGCCCATGACCGCCAGGCAGAGAAGGCCGATGCCGATCCAAACCAACTCGCGGAATCGCCGCAACAGCGCGAAGGTCAAGCCGGTCACCTCGCCGTAGCCGAACGCCTTCAGCAACAGCACGTTTCCTCCGTCCTGGGCGCCCAAACTTCCAGGGATGAAAAAGGACCCGCCTTTGATGAAGACGGCGAGGGCGCCGATGGAAAACGCCGACAGAATGGTGGTCGGGCCGCCCAAATAGTGCAGAATGACCAGAACTTCCAACGATTCGGCCATCCACCCCAAAAAATACACTCCGATCGAGAGATAGAACACCCGTTGGTGATGGTTGTAGAAATGCAGAATGGTCCGGTCGATGGAATGCAAATGCTCTTCCTGCGATTCCAGAAACGCGCTTCGCAATCGCAATGCTCTGGCGATCCCCAGAATCGACGCAAAGAGGCCGCGGCGCTGCACGAAGACGAACCCCGCGATCGAACAGACCAGCACGCCGACGCTCAGCAACGCCGCCGTCACCGTATAGCCGGCCGAATCTCCCGCGCCCAGCAGCAGGAATCCCAGCGCGACGCCCGTTAAAATGTAACAGACCTCGGCGATCGTCATGGTCGTCTTGGCGATCACCACGGAAGCGGCTCCCTCCGCCACCGGCACGTTGTATTTGTTGAGGAGATAGGCCTTGATCGGCTCGCCGCCCAAATAGGCCGTCGGAGTCGTCATATTCACGACTTCCCCCGCCGTTCTGATCGCCAACAGCCGCCAAAACGGCACCGCTCGCCCGGCAGGCCCCAGCACGACCCTCCAGCCGTAGGCCTCGACCGTGTACATAATGAACGAGGGAAGGAGGATGACCGCGAGGGCCGAGGGACCGATCTTGGCGACGGCCTCGTAAATATTCAGGGGACCGATGTGCCAAATGAGAACGCCGAGGACGGCGAGACCGAACGCCAATAAGAAATAACGAAGCACGCGGGGCTCACGCTCGGACGTCGGTCGAGGTCACGGCCGACGGGCGAACGACCCACACCATGACGCCGGCGAAGAGAAAAGACCCGATCGCCGCAAATCCAAGAAACCACTCCAGCTTGGCGAACAACGCGAACAGCACGAGCGTCACCGAAAAATCCCGACTGGCGACGTTCTTGAGCATGAAATCCGCCCAGGCCGCATCCGACGGCGTCTTCCACCGATTCGCGGCTTTGATTTTCTGCGCCCGTTCCACCAGCGCAAACGACAGCCCGTTTCCCAGCACGGCCGTTGCGCCGAGCGCCAACATACTCCACGCCCACGGCTGTCCCGCCTGCGCCGTGTAGAGCCCGACCGCGATGCCCGCAAAGATGGCCATGTGCACAAGATTGTCCATAAAAAGGTCCAGCCAGGCGCCGAACGGCGATTCGGCGAACGTCAGTCGCGCCACTTCGCCGTCGCAGCAATCGATGACGGCCGCCAACTGGAACACCAGCGCCGCGGCGACTCCCACCCCGTAGGTTCCCATGGAAAATCCCGCTGCGGCCGTAAAGCCGATCAGAGAGGCCACAATCGTAATGGCATTGGGGGACAGCCCCGCGGCGAGAAACAGGCGCGTGAACCAACGGGAAACCTTGCGATTGAAATACCGATCGACGAACCCCTCCGCGTCGCTCCTCAGGGAGCGGAACAGCTTCTTTTCAGCGATCGGCAGATCGTCGGGCGTTCTGACCGCCTGATACCACAGGCCGCGGTCCTCCGCCGTTTCTATGACGCGCACGCGCCCCTCGACCGCCGCCCGTTCCAACCAACGGCGGATCGGCAGCCGACCGTTCTCCGTTCCGGCATCCCGCGCGGCGCTCATCAGACCGGCCGGCAAGACCGCCATCTCGGCGGCGGACGGGGCCGAATCATCGAAATGCGCGGGAGCAAACGACGTCAATCGCTCGGCGCGGGTCCTCAGCCGGACGCCTCCGCCCGTCACCGCCTTGGACGATCGCGACGTCGCTTGCGCCACGACCATCGCCTCGCCGTCTCGCGCCTCTTGCCTGAGATGCTCGATCAAACCTCGCGAGAAGACCGCGTTCGCGCTCAAGACAAGGGCGCAGTCGCCCACCTCGGCACCCAAAAACTCCCACGTCCTCGGATCGTCGAGCGGAAATTCCCGGACCGGCATCCATCGCACGGGGATCGTCACCCGCGGCCCGTTGCACAAGGATTGTTTGAGCTGTTCTTCCTCGGGACCGGCCAACACGATCAATTGGCGGATTCCTCCCCGCTGCAACGTGAGGATCGCGCGCTGAAACAGCCCGATTCCCACCACGCTCGTCAGCGGTCCCACTGCTTCCCTCCGCCGCCCGATCGAATCGCCGAACAAGTCGACCGACGGCAACAGAATTGCCGTCGTCAACCCTTGGATCCCGACGCCTTTCTGGACAAGACTCTCGTTCATTTGAACGCCGTTCGATTCAACCCTGCTCTCGGCATGGACTCCGTTCACTTTCTCATAATTTCGGCAAGACGTCCAATTCGGCTTTTCTCACGTCGTCGGGGAAATCGATCTCGGTCCACGGCAACCCGCCGATCCGCTCGTAGCCGACCGGGACCGTTTGGAAAAAGGGGAGCAGCGCGTCCTCGTATTCCATGTTCCACGCCCCTTGCTCGACGAACGACCGCAGCGAGTCGATCAAATAGGGGGTGTCGGCGTGCCGCACCCGGAGAAATCCCACGCCCTCCCCCGCAAAGTCATACCGCTCCGGCAGCCGTTTCGACAGGGCGATCACGCGCCCGCCCGCCACGGCCACCATACATTCTTCGCCCGTCTGCACGACGGTTTCGTCCATCAGCAGGGCGTTTTTGTGGGGCGACTCCACCAGGCGCCTGAGAATATCGCGGTGAAAGAGCACGTCTGCGTCCATCACGATCACGTCGTCGTCGAGCGCCGCGCGGGCGATCCAGAGCGAAGAAATGCTGCCCCGATGGAATTCCTCGTTGACCAGAAAATTGACCGCGACCCCCGAGACATCCCGCCCTACCGCCTGGCGGATCATCTCCTGCTTGTATCCCACCACGATGTCGGCCCGTTTGATGCCAAGCCGCGCCAACGCCTCCAGATAGCGATGGAGCAACGACCGCCCTCCGATTTCAATCAGGCACTTGGGACGATGCTGGGTGACCGGCCACAGCCGCTTCCCGACGCCGGCCGCGAGGATGACCGCTTTCATACGGTCCCGCACACGCGCTCGAAGGCGTCGAGAAATCCCGTCACCTGCGCTTCGGTCAGCGCCCCCATGTTGGCCACGCGGAAAATCCTGTTTTCCAAATTGCCCTGGCCGGCGTAGATGACGTAGCCTTCGGCCTTGAGCCGGTCGTGCAACGTCCGATAGGACAAGCCTTCGGGCAAATAATACGCCGTGATCGTGTTCGATTGACGGTCGTGAGGGAGCACCGCTTTGACGCCCAGCTTGGCCATGCGTTCGCGGATGACCGCCGCCGTTTTCTTGTAGCGTCGGATCCGATTGGCCACCCCCTCTTCCAGCAGCTCGCTTAAGGCTTCATCAAAGGCGTAGTACACCTGAACCGCCGGCGTGAACGGAATCGTGCCCCGCCCTTCGTCGTCGATATAGTGTGTCAGGTGCAGATACCACGATCGTTTGGGGTACGACCTCATCCGCTCGACAAATCCCTTGCGCACGAGCACGAACGAGACGCCGGGAAATCCCTGAATGCACTTCCCCGCCGTGCCCACCACCATGTAAATGTGCGACTTGGCGATATCGAGAGGTTCTCCGGCCAATGCGCTGACGGCGTCAAGCACGAAGACTCGATTCTGCCCGTCGACGATCTCGGCGATCTCCTGCACCGGGTTGATCAAGCCGGTCGTGGTTTCGTGATGGACCATGGCGACCGCGTGGACCTCCTGATGCTGTCGCAGCGCCAGCAGCAATTTGTCGGGATCCGGCCGCTCCGTCCAGTCATGCTTCAACTCGCTCACGCCCAGACGGTGAAGCCCGACGATCTGGGACATACGGTCCCCGTAGACGCCGTTGTTGATGATGAGGACGCGGCGACCGTGAGGCAACGACGACATCAACGCGGCTTCGACGGCGGCCGTGCCGGACCCGGTGACGACCACCGCCACGTAGTCCGACTCCGCTCCCGGCACGAACGCCGTGAGCAGCTTGGCTTGAATGCGGTGCAACAATTCCGTGAATTCCGACTCGCGGTGACAGATGTCCGGGCGCAGCAACGCCTGCCGCACGCGCTCACTGACGTTCACCGGTCCGGGATTGAGAAGAATCATCTCGCCTCGCAGCCTACGGCGGGAAAGACTTGACCGCTCGCCCGTGTTCGGCGGCACGGTCCGTCGCGCCTTCCTTTTTGCTCATTCGATGGCTTTCATGAACCGCTTCGTCAGATCGGGGGGGTCGAGCGCGATCCGCTCCGCCTCCTCCTGAAACTCGTTGACCTTGATCAGCAACATGCTGGGGCCGTCTTTCTTGAGCAGCTCTCGGAACTCGTACACGAGATCCTCGCGATCGAGCACCCGCACGACGTTGACGTACCCGGCGGCTTTCGCCACTTTCTCCAACGGCACGACGTTGGAGATCGTCGGCTGATTGCCGGTCGTGCCGTACACTTCGTTGTCGAAGACCACGTGGATGAAATTTTTCGGCTTCAACGCTCCGACCGTCGCCAAGGTCCCCATGCCCATGAGCACGTTGCCGTCGCCGTCGAACGTCACGACCTGCTTGTCCGGCTTGGCCAGCGCAACGCCCAGCGCGATGGCCGGGGCGTTCCCCATCGACCCGATCATGTAAAAATGCGTCGGGCGGTCGGCGATTTTCTGCGTCTCGCGCGACGGAAACCCGTTGCAGACGACGACCGGCTGATCGGTCAAGAGTTCCAGCAACGCCCCGATCGCCTGGGCGCGGCTGATCAAGGTGCCTTCTTCCGGCCTCATTGCAATCCTCTCGTCATACGCGGCCGCTCACTCGCCATGCGGCGGGGGCGAAGCCGGAGTTGCTTGCGATCCCACCAAACAACGCTTTCCCGTTCAAGACGGCTCACGGCAAGACGACTCACGGATGGAGCCCTTTCACGACCCCCTTCGTGATCAGGAGCGCCACCGGAATCCGTCTATTGTGATAGACGTCCGCCACCCAGGCCAAGTCTTCCTTCGCCGTTTTCTCCGACAAGGTCCGATGCGGAATGGTCATCGTATCCAGAAGCTGCGGCAGAACCTGGCCCATGATCAGATGCTCCGGCGCGTCTTTTCCGCCGTAGCCCCTCCACGACACGATCAGAATGCAAGGCTGGCGATAAATCATGTTCAACGAAATCAACGTATTGAGCGACGTTCCCAACCCCGAATTCTGCATCAACACCGCCGGCATCTTGCCCGCCATGTAGGCGCCGGCCGCCATACCCACCGCTTCGTCCTCCCGCACCGCGGGAACGTACAACCCGCGATTCATAAGCTCGGCGATGATGCCACCCAGAATCGAATCGGGCACCCCGGTAAAAAAATTCACTCCCATCGCCTGGAGAGACTGAACAAACTCGTCGCCGTCGATCATGTCTCACACCTTGTTTCCCCTTCGCCGTCGGGAAGTCGCCGGTCGAAGCATCCGGAGAAGTGGCGCATTATAGGCCAGCGCCTCTTCATTCTCAAGAAACGTGACGCCGAAAAGAGGTCGGTTGCGCGAGACGTTCTTCCATGATAGATAGCGTTCGATCACACTGCGTGCGCACTGCGCGGGGCCGTTCTTTTTATTTGTTATTGTTATTACAAGCTTCGTTTTGAACGCCATGAACGACGCCGATTCGCCATCGTGGGGCCTGGGGCTTTTATCGCTTTTCCTGTGTTTGGTCCTTCCCGCGAACCCGTCGTGGGCCGTTCCGATGCTGAACGATCCCAAAGGATTTCACGACATTCCATGGGGGAGTCCGCTCGCGGCGCGGGACGACTTGGAAGTACTGCGAGCCGGAGCCCACATCACGGAATACCGGCCCAAAAATCGGGAGACGACATTCGCCGGCGTCGAGATGACGAGCATCCTGTACGTGGCGTTCGACGATCAATTCGCTCGGGTGACCATTCGCTACGAGGGAGAGTCGGTCCACAAGCAAGT
Source organism: Nitrospira sp. (assembly GCA_020216985.1). GTDB lineage: Bacteria > Nitrospirota > Nitrospiria > Nitrospirales > Nitrospiraceae > Nitrospira_D. The sequence goes on along the minus strand of JAIWOH010000172.1, from coordinate 2,988 downwards.
GCTCGATTTCCTGGAAACCCGGCACGGCCCTCTCCAACGGATCCCCGGACAGATGACGCGCGGACTCAACCAACAATACACGTGGCGCGGATCGGACACCGAAATCACCCTCACCTATCAAGCCGGCACGGAACGCGGCTTCATTTTTATCGACAGCCGATCCCTCGCACCGCGATTCAACGATGACCTGACCGACTCGGCGGAATAACGCCTGGCTCGCCGGACGCGCCGCGATCGAACTGCCGACGCCATTTGTCTTCTTTTCACGGATGCGGCTTCGCCGACACAAAAGCCGATCCGTTGACGACGTCCCTTGCCAATGCTTCGCTCATAAGAAACCGCCCCTTCCCCGCTTCGCTTCCGGGCGTTTCATACGGGACAGGCGCGCGTTCCCGCAAACTTTTCATTGACATCCCGCCCGTAGCTTTCGCATGATGGCGCCCATGACCAACGCCGCCAAGCTCCGAGCCGCTCTCAAACGACCCGGCGCCCTGAAAATCGTCGGGGCTCACGACGCGCTGAGCGCCCGCCTCATTGAACGCGCGGGCTTCGATGGCGTGTGGGTCGGCGGGTTCGCCGTATCGGCCTCGCTGAAGTGCATTCCGGACGCCAGCTTCATCGATTCCAGCGAACAGCTCGCCATCGAGCGCAACATCGTCGAGGCGGTCAGCATCCCCGTCATCGCCGATTGCGACACCGGCTATGGAAACGCGCTGAACGTCATGCGGACCGTCAACGACCGCGAGCGGGCCGGCGTCGCCGGCATCTGCATCGAGGACAACGTCTACCCCAAACGATGCAGTTTCTACGCGGGCGTCCGCAGGGAGCTGATTCCCATCGAAGAGCATTGCAGCAAGATCAAGGCGGCGAAAGCGGCGCAGATGTCCCCCGACTTCGTAGTCATCGCGAGAACGGAAGCGTTGATCGCGGGGTGGGGGCAGGCGGAGGCGCTGAAGCGGGCGGAAGCCTACGCCGAGGCGGGGGCCGACGCGGTGCTCATCCACTCGAAATCGAAAAAGTTCGACGAGCTGCGAGCCGTCTATCGGGCCTGGTCCGGCCGCGTGCCCCTGGTCGTCGTGCCCACGATCTTCGATCAGACCACGGCGGCGGAAATGGAGGAGGCGGGCGCCAAAATCATCATCTATGCCAACCAACCGGTGCGAGCCGCCATCCGCGCGATGCGGGAGGCGCTCCATCTCATCAAACAAGACACCCGTCCCGGGGCCGCCAACGACATCATCGTCCCGCTTCAGGAAGTGTACGACATCGTCGGCGTCCCGCAAATGGAACGGGATGAACGGGAATTTCTGCCCGTGGGCGGCGAAAAAATCACCGCCATCATCGCCGCCGCGGGGTTCGAAAAACAGTTGCTGCCGCTGATCGAAGACAAGCCCAAGTGTTTGCTGGACATCAAAGGCAAGACGATCCTCGACCGCCAGGTGGCGGCGCTCAACGAATGCAACATCAAAGACATCGCGCTCGTGCGCGGGTACAAGAAAGAAGCCATCGCGTTGCCCAATATCCGCTATTACGACAACGACCGGTACGAAACCACGGGCGAATTGTTCTCTCTGTTCTGTGCCGAAAACGAGCTGAGGGGGCGGATCATCGTCCTTTACGGCGACATCATCTTCGACACGGCCATTCTCGAGAAGTTGCTGAAGAGTCCCGCCGATATTTCCATCGTGGTGGACTTGGCCTGGTTCGACCAGCATCAGCGCCACGCTCAGGCCGCTCATCCGAATCCGGACCTCGTCTCCCTCGCCGAACCGCCGGGCAAGAGTTATCTTTCTCGGTTCATCATGTCGGAAGGGGAGCATCGCGTCGTCAAAATCGGTCGGCACGTGCCCTCGGAGGAGGCGCATGGAGAATTCATCGGCATGGCCATGTTTTCCGAAAAAGGGACGCAAGCGCTCCGCGACTGTTACCGGTCAGCGCAAGAGTCCGCCCGCTCCATCGGTTTCCACGAAGCCGCCGACCTGACCACCGCCTCGTTCACCGACATGATTCAAGAACTGATCGATCGCGGCCACCGGGTCGACGCCGTTCCGATTTTCAAGGGATGGACGGAAGTCGATTCGTTCGAGGAGTATCAGAAAGCCTGGGCCAAAATCCGATAGGTCATCCCGTTCATCCTCCGAATCCCCTTACTTTTTTCCCGCGCCACGGCGCGCCGCCTGCTTTGCCTCCGTCAAATCTCATTTTTCTTAGCGAAACCGGCGCGGTGTGCTACAACAGCCTCGTATCAATCCCTGTTTATGGAACGTACACGGAACGGACAAACGATTAGAACGCGGGCGCGTGAAGACAGCCGCCACGCAGAACGGGTCGCCTATACATGCCCCGTTTCCTTTACGGGTGAGATTCCCTCCCAACCTCATCAGGGGGAAGGTCTGACCAAAGACATCTCCGTCACCGGACTCAAAATCGTCAGCACCCGGCCGGTCACCCGGGGAACCCTTTTGACCCTCTCTCTCGCCCTGCCGGACGGGCACCCTCCGCTTCGGATTTACTCCGCTCACGTCGTCTGGGTCTCCGGCGTCCATTTTTCCGTGCGCTTCATGCACCTGAGCCCAGAGCAGCGCAAACGAATCCTTTCCTTTGTCCTGCGGAATATCGGCAAAGAGGCGATGGACGATCACTGGAGCCGCTTCAGAATCGCCTGACGTCCCCCCTTCCGCGCCACCTCGTTCTGTCGTCTTCTCGGCGCTTGTTCCCCGCAAAGGGAGCGTGTTAGGGTACGGCGGAAGCAGCCGTCTGCTCATCTATGTTCGCCATCGGCACCTTCGGAGACGCCTTCGCCCATCACGAGATTCCTTCGTCCGATGCCATCGGAAACCGAGCACGAGTGTGGGGTCGTTCCTCGCATCGGGCCTCTCTCTTTTTCCTTTGATATGGGCCGACGACGTTCATGAGCCGCCGCCTCCGACATCCGATCATTGCGCTCGGCCTCATCCTCCTCATTGCCGTGGCCGGCCTGGTCGTCTT
>JAIWOH010000171.1 GCA_020216985.1 Nitrospira sp. | reverse complement strand
TCGTCTGGGGACCGGCGCCGACCCCGCTCAGCGGAAAGCCTCACGCCCCGTGGTGGGCACGATGGTCCCGATCAAAGAAGATCTTGACGTCTACCTTTCCTACACGGCCGACGTCCTGCCCAACCAGGTCGTCAACGTCTTTTCGCGCGTGGACGGATACATCGCCAAACTGCACGTGGACAAAGGCGATTTCGTGAAACGCCACCAACTGCTGATCGAAATCGACCACACCGATTATCGGCACGCCGTCGAGCAAGCCAAAGCCAATCTTGCCGCCGCGAGCGCCAAAGTCGCACAGCAGCGCGCGGTGCTGCGCAACGCGACGCTCACGCTCGATCGCATGAAAGCCTTGATCCAGGACCAATTTGTCTCGCAACAGGACCTTGATACCGCACAAGTGAACGTCGACGCCGCAGCGGCGGCGCTGGAGTCTCTCCAAGCCCAGGTCAAACAAATGGAAGTCGCCCTGGCCCAAGCGGAAACCAACTTGGCGTACTCGTACATCAGAGCCCCCTTCGCCGGCTACATCGCCGAGCGCAACCTCGACGAGGGCGCCTACGTGACCGGCACCACCGCCAGCACCTCGACCCTGTCTCGCGGCATCTTGAGTCTTCATGACATCAACACGGTGCGGGTCCTGATCGATGTGGTCGAAAAAGAGGTGCCGCTGATCAGGATCGGCCAAAAGGCCGAGCTGCGGACCGAAGCCTATCCGGAAGAGGCGTTTGAAGGAACGGTGGCGCGCGTCGCCCAGACCCTCAATCGAGCCACCCGCGCCATGCCGGTGGAGATCGACGTGGTCAATGCCGATCGCCGTCTGAAAGGCGGCATGTTCGCACGGGTCAAGGTTCACGTCGGCACTCATCGGATGGCCGTCCAACTGCCCATCGACGCGGTGAGCAGAGTGGAGGACGCGCAATACGTCTTCATCGTGCGAGACGGTCTGGCCCGTCGCACGGCCGTCGAGACCGGCGCCCGCAACGGAAACTGGGTCGAGATCACCGACGGCCTGGTCGGCGACGAAGAAGTCATCGTGTCCGGCAAGGACATCGTGCGTGACGGCGCCGCCGTGCAAACGCACCCGTTGAATCCAGTCAAAGGTGAACGGTGATCGACCACTCCGAAGGAGCGACGCCCGATTGTCCGCGCCGTAGAGTCTCGCCATGTGGCTGACCCTGTTCGCGTTACGCAACCGCATCGGCATCTTGATGCTGTCGTGCGCCATGGTCGTGCTCGGCGTCATCTCGCTGCAGCGGTTGCCGATCGATCTGTTTCCGCAAATTCAAGTCCCGGTGGCGTTCGTCGGCGTCGTCTATAAGGGCGCCCCCCCGCTCGACATCGAGCAAAGCGTCGTCTATCCCATCGAAAAGGCCGTAAGCTCGGCATCGAACGTCGAACACGTCGAGTCCTTCTCCAAACAAGGGCTCGGCGCCGTGCAAATCTGGTTCAATTGGGGCGCCGACATCAACGTCGGGCAAATGGAAGTCATGCAGCGCGTCACCCAGATTCTGAGCAGTCTCCCGCCTGGTATTTTGCAGCCGTTCATCGTCAAGTTCGACGTCTCGAACATCCCGGTCTCACTCGTCACGATCTCCGGCGAGGATCTGGACGAACGCGCGCTCTACGATCTGGCCTATAACACCATCGCCCCGCAGATCGAGCAGATCGCCGGCGTCGCCGCGGCCACGGTGGAGGGAGGGAAAATCCGTCAGATCAACGTCAACCTCGACCCGGCCCTCTTGGGCGCACGCGGGCTTTCGATTCTCGACGTGGTCGACGCCGTCAAGACGGCCAACGTGATTCTGCCGTCCGGCAACATCAAGGCCGGCAACCTGGACTACAACGTGTTCACGAATGCGCAGTTCAAGGCCGTCGAGCCGATTCGAGACGTGATCGTGAAGGTCGACGAGCGCGGGAACCCGGTCCGCATCCGCGACGTGGGCACGGTGACGGACTCGTCCGACATTCAAACCAATATCGTCCGAACGGACGGCGCCAGGTCTGTCTTCCTCCGCGTCAACAAACAGCCGCAGGCCAACACCGTCCAGGTGGTCGACTCGCTGCGAGCGGCCATCCCGCGATTGATCGGCATCCCGCCGGGCGTGAAGCTCGGCATCTCCTTCGACCAATCCGTCTATATTCGACAAGCCATTCGCAATCTGATCGAGCAGGCGATGCACGGTTCGCTGTTGGCCGCAGCCGTCATTTTGATTTTCCTTCGCAACCTGACCAGCACGATGATCATCTCCGTTTCCATCCCGCTCTCCATTCTGGTCACTCTCGTCGTGCTCGATCTGAGCGGGCAAACGCTCAACGTCTTTACGATGGGCGGCCTCGCGTTGGGAGTCGGCCGCCTTGTCGACGACTCCATCGTCGAACTCGAAAACATTCAACGGCACCTCAATGCCGCGTCTCGGCGCTGGGACGCCGTCTTGGATGCCGCCAGGGAAGTGGCGATGCCGATCTTCGCCTCGACCGTCACGACCGTGGTGGTGTTTCTGCCCGTTTTCTTTATCGCGGGCATCACCCGCCTTCTGCTGATTCCGCTCACGCTCACAATCGCCATCGCCCTGTTTACGTCGTTCTTCATCTCCCGCACCGTCACGCCGGCGCTCTGCTACAAATTTCTCAAGCCCGAAGGGGAAGCGCTTCGCGACATGCCTCCATGGGCTGCACGGATCATGGAATGGGGCCGCGACCGCTATGCCGCCCTTGACCAAAGTTACGAAGCGTCGCTGCAATGGGCCTTGCGGCACCGCCGGCTTTTCATCTCCGCCGTGCTGGCCATCTTCGCCGGCTCCCTTGCGCTGCTGCCGAGAATCGGGACCGAATTTCTTCCGGTATCGGATGAAAGCCAGTTCCGTATCGTGTTGCGAGCCCCAGTCGGCCAGCGCGTCGAAAAAACGGCCCGGCAGGTCGAGGAAGTCGAGCGCGTCCTCCGCGAACACATTCCTGCTCATGAGTTGGAGACGATCGTGTCCAGCACGGGCGTGCTCGCGCAGGGGCGCGCGTCCCTCTTCAATCCCAACAGCGGCCCCCACACATCATGGATCCAAGTCTATTTGTCCTCGCCGGACAAGCGGACCAGAAACCAGGTGGAGATCATGAACGACGTGCGCCCGAAAGTCGTTAATCTGTTTCCCGGCGTGGCCATGTACTTCGATCCCGGCGGCCTCGTCAAACGAGTGACCAGCTTCGGTTCGCAGAAAGCCGTGGACGTCGAGATCTACGGCTACGACTTCGAGCAGGCGAGAGCCGTGATCGGCCGTGTCAAGGAGATCATGGAACGGACGCCGGGCCTGACCGACATCGAACCCAGTCGGGAAGAGAATTATCCGGAGGTCAACGTAATCGTCGATCGCGAAAAGGCGGCGCTCCTCGGCGTCACCGAAGCCGATGTGGCCAACACCGTGCTGTTTTCGTTGAACGGCAACGGACAAACCGATCCCATCATCTATACGGACCCGCAAAGCGGAAACGAGTACTTCATCAGCGCGTGGCTGGCCGAGGAGCATCGAAACGATCTGACCGATCTGGAGAACATCCTCGTGTCCACGAAAGCAGGACCGCCCGTCCTGTTGAAAAACGTGGCCGCTCTTCGATTAAACGCCGGCCCCGTCAAGATCGATCGCAAATCGTTTCAGCGCGTGGTCCACATCACGGCGAATCCGACGACCAGACCGCTGGGCGACATCGCCGCCGATCTGGAATCAGCGTTCGCCTCGCTCCAATTGCCGGCCGGGTTCAGCGTCAAACTCGCCGGTCAGATCGAGCAGCAGCGGGAGACCTTTCGAGGTCTCCTCTTCGCGAGCGTCCTGGCCCTCCTGCTCGTCTATATGGTCATGGCCGCGCAGTTTAAGTCGCTCGTCGATCCGTTCATCATCATGTTCTCGGTGCCGATGGGCTTTCCCGGCGTCATCCTGATATTGTTCCTGACGAAGACCACGCTTTCCACGACCTCCATGATGGGCGTCATCATGATGCTCGGCATCGTGGTCTCCAATGGCGTGCTGCTGGTCGATTACACGAACGTGCTGCGGCGAAGGGGCCGACCGTTGCGGGAGGCGGTGACCGCAGCCGCTCGGACGAGACTCAAGCCGATCCTCATGACGTCGCTCGCCACCGTGTTCGGCCTGCTTCCCATGGCGATCGGCCTCGGAACCGGAGGAGAAACGAACGCGCCGCTGGCCCGGGCGGTCGTGGGAGGATTGAGCGTCTCCACAATCCTGACGCTGTTTCTCATCCCGACGATGTACGTGATTTTGGAAGAACGATTCCCCAGAAAGACGGAGGACGACGAGGCGTTCCTCTCGACGCCCGTTTAACACGTCGGAGCGGCTCGCCGGGCTGGTCGTCTATCGCCCGATCTCCGGAAACAGCGACTTCAACTGCATGGCCAGCCCGATGTCCCCGTCGATTTGAAGCCTGCCCGACATGGCGATGGCCATCCCGCTGAGCTGCCCCTTGAGCAATTTGACGCAATCGTCCGCGTCCATCGACAGCGTGACGTGCGGAGCCGGGTGGCTTCCTTCTTTCACCTCGCAGGTTCCATTGCGCACGAGTAGCTGATAACGCCCCCCTTGCGTTCCCGTCAGATCGAACTGATAGACGGCTTCGAGTTCCTCCGCCGCCTCCTTGTCGAGCTTCGAGGGAAGCGAGTCGATGATTTCTTTGGCCGTCATGAGATCCTCCGGTGTTTGGTGCGAGCGAACTAGGCAACCCGACGGGCCGGATGCAATACCGTGTTCCTCTTGCGCGCTTGAGCGCGGCGCCCGATCTCGGCACCGCACGGTGCCGCTCAGTACCGCAGCGTCGCCGTCGCCGAACTACGACGGGCGCCGAAGAATTGCTTGGAGAAGGACTCGACGACCGCGGGATCGTATCCTTTGCAACTGAAAATGTCGAGATAGGCGTTGTTGGTATCGTTGGCGAAATGGCCGCTGATCAACGACGTGGAAATGAGCTGGACCATGGAGTAACCGGCGACGCGCCCCTCTCCGAAATCAACGACCTGGCAGTCGCCGTAGCGCTTCATGCCGATAAGATCGCATAATTCCACGACATAGCGCTTGATATGCTCGGCGTCACGGATCAAGTCGGGTCGACAATCCTGAAGATCGACGGCGGTGCACAGCCCCCAGGCTTTGCCTTCTCCTACCATGTCTTGGATGGAAACGGACGCGGCGCCGGAAACGGCGGAGGAAACATCAGACGAGGCATCGGGCGAGACTTCGGATGACACGAGCACGGACTCGGGACCTGACGGGATGCGCATAACGTGTACACCTTTCTAAAAAAGTTCATACAACCTGACTCAGGCACTCACTTGCCATTTGTGCAACTATAGCACGAATCGGCAGACACCCGAGGCCGACGGGAAAATTATTTTGCTTTCTCTTCCCCGCATGGCGCAGTTGACAAGATTCGAGGCCCTTGGAGACAATGCGACCATGGAAACGCCGGAAACATCTGCCGAGGCCGATTCCCCAGACCGACGATGCACCTGGTGCGGAGTTCTCATGAAAAAACGTCTGGTCGGCGGCAAGCGCTTCGTTCACTATACCTGCCCGAAGTGCATCTTTCAGCACACGATCGAACTGTCTCCTAAACTCGTGACGCCCAAACCCTGAGAGCGACACACGAACAGAGATAGCCATCATTGCCGACCTATCTCCTGCTGGAACCGGCCCGGCACGCAAGAAAACCGGTCTAGAGCTTACCGGACGTCAAGCGGCGAATTTCTTCCATCCGGCTGCGATTCACGCCGAAATCGCCGTACCCCATGCGCGAGGCGGACCGAAAATGAACGGTCTTGGCGTCGTCGTCGAAAAGAAACTCCACATCGTCGACGAACCGAAAGATCAGGCTGGTGAACTCGTAGTGCAGATAGGCCTCGTCTTCCTCCACGAGGCTGGCGCGCGGCAAGGAGCGGATGATTTCTTTCAGCGCCTCTTTCGCCTCGGCCCTCGGCTTTTGATAGCGAAACGGGGCGATCGCATGGCGATCATCCCTGGCCTGCGTGGACACGCAGTTGGGACTGGAGGGACAGGGAGCAAGCCGGCGCGTCGTCATGAAACAAGATCATAGGCGCTTCTTCAAATCTCCCGCAACTCTTTCTATCGCCTCAGCGATGAGTCGCGGGAGTCGAATGCTGGACATTCTTGCTCGGCCCAAGAAGCCGCGCGGCGAGGCCGATGCGTTCGATCAGTACAAAACGGTCCGAATGGTGGGCTGTTCATCGACCGATGCGACCACTGTCACCGGAATACGACCGATGATTCGCCCGTCTTCCGTCTCCACGTCCACGCGCCAGTCTCCGAGATCGAGCCGCCGCTTGAACGTGTAGGCTCGATAGCCGCCTTCGCGACCTCCCGAGACCATGATCGGGATCTTATCGGCATGAACGAACGGCTTGTCGGAACGCGCCCGGTAGAACCAATGGTGATAGATCGTGGTTTTGAGGTCCACCGGCGCGAACACGGCGGTGAAGCAATAGACCGGCTCGCCTGCCGGAAAGGTGGAGTCGGATCGTTTCCAGAATTCATACCACCGCCCCTCGAACGCAAGTTCGAAACGGCCGTCGACTTTCTTCACGTCATGATAGATGCCCCCGAACTTCAGCGAGAGCGGCACGGGGGGAATCCAATTGAGGAAATAAAATCCGACCAGCAGCCCGATCACGGCGCAAGCCGGTGCCATGACGCCGACGGCTTCCCGCCCGAATCGATCGGAATTGTCGCAATAAATCAATCGCACGACGCGCAACGTGACGGCTGCGCTCAGCGCGGCGCCGAGGAGGAAGACCGCCGTATTCATGGAGCCCGTTACGACGGGAAGGAAGAACGTAAAAAACGCGAAGCAGACTATGGCATACAAGGTCACGAGCAGGCGAAGGTTCGAGAGCCGATCCCGCAGAAATTCGTTTCCGACGAGGAGTGCGACCAGCAGGGCGAAAAAGACGGCGGTGCTCGTCAGCGTCGCGCTGCGCGAGTAGAAGATCGCATAGGCGCTGAAGAGCCCGCCCAACAGAAACTGGCTCGCCATCGGATAGTACGGCCGGCTCTTCAGAAGCCACCGCTCCGGCGGCGAGAGTGTCGCCAACGACGCCGGAGCCGGCCCCACACCCAGCCGACCGATCAGCACGATCAGCGCCCCCAGCAGCACGAGGTAGAGGAGCAGCACCAGGTTGTCTTGCAGCCGATCGATTCGCGTGAGCGTCAGAGAGTCATACATCACCCCGGACAGAAAGCACACCGCCGGCATGAACGGTTTGGAGAGAAGGGCTTGCACCTTCGCCGACAGACTCATGCGCCCACTGTGCGAAATCCAGACCGGTTCTTCAATGGAAAACGGTTCTCCAAGAACGACATCGAGCGGCCGCTTCGGCAAGCCGCCCGGCAAGCCCCCGACGAACGAGGCTCCGAAGGGTGTCGGCCTTCCTCGTCGGAGGAGAGAGTGATATGAACCTGAAAGCGGATGCGGACGTCAGCAACCGTTTACACGAAGGGCGGAAGCGGCGCATAGGCCATCGGGTGGCCGATCAACCGCTCCAGCCATTCGGCCATGGCGTCTTCCTTGAGCGGAGCGCGGTTCAAGCGCGCTTCGATCTGAAACCTGCCGTCGGCGCCGACGACCCCGATGATCGCCGACGCATCGTCGCCGCCCGGGACGACGTCCTGAGTTTGAAATTCGCAGAGCGTGGCGTACAGGCGACCGTCCGGTTCGATCGCGCGCAATACATCGGGCAGTTCGTCCAGCAGGCAATGGACCGAGCACCGATACGCGAACCGGACGTCACCTTCGATGGCCTGGAATTCCGTGAGCGCAACCTCCGAAAAACCGGTGAGATAGGCCCGCACGTCGGCAGGCTCCGGAGCGAACGTCTCTGCCAGCTTGCTCGCCGGAACCAGAAACTCATAGGCGTCGGCGGTGTTGTATTCGAACTGACAAGGGCCGAAGGCATCGGGCCAGGAACAAAAAAACGGCACGGACGCATCGTGCGGGCGTAGAACGACTCTCTCGTCGTCGATCGCCGTTTCCACGGGCAGTTCCAGCGCCGTGATGGCCTCCAAAAACGCCACGCGCCGCTCATCCAGCCACCGAGCCCGCTCGGCGTCGCCCCGCGTTTCCCCCGGCGTAATGACTTCGTGCGTATGCAGCCGAATCCGAACGAAGGAATGGGCATGGCGGAAACCGAGCCATATCATGCCGCGTTGCGCGTGCAGGCGTAACGGCTCGCGCACCCGCCACGGATGGCTGATGGAACAGTAGGTGCCGATATCTTGGTACGTGCGATAGACGGTATGGTAAGCGCCGGCCAACAGAAAGAAGTCGCCGCGCCACCGCTCGCGGACATGCACCAGCGTCACATCCTCGGTAGCCCACGCGTCGAGCTGATCAAAGTCGTCGGGCGAACGGACCGTCCACTCTTCCACGTAGCAGATGACATCTTGGGCGGGCGACGCCGGTTTGAGGCCGAGCGCCGACAGCCGCTCCCCGACCTCGATCACCTGGCCGAAGGTCAGGGGCACCGTCGTTTCCCATCGCCGCTCACGCACAATACCGTCCTCGGACGCCGAACAAGGGACTTCTCGAAGGGTCGAGCCACCGTTGCTTCGGCGCGCTCGGCCGTCCCCCCGCCGACCACATTATCGAACGGACCGCAGCCCGTTCTCAGCGATCGAGGTGTCGGCGATAAACCGATCAAGGCCGTCGTTGATCGTGTCGGCCAGCAATTCGCGAACGTCTTCGTCCTCGAACCAGAACACCGTCCTGGTTCGCGCGCCTTCGATCATGCGAGTCGTCGAGCTGTTGTCCGCCCGATTCTTCGCCTGAATGACCAGCCGTTGCTTGGTTTCGATCACGGTCGAGAACAGCCGGCTCTTGGCGTTTGCCGAAAGTTCTTCGACCTCTCCTGTAATGAGAATGTCGGCGTCGGCGGACGAGCCGGCTTGTTCCAAGCGGACATTCCACGGCCGGCCGCCCCATCCTCGCGTCTGGAGCCGGTGCGCCAACCGCTGAGCGACCAGTTCGGCGGGCCGTCCGCCCGTCACGTCGAAATGGGTCACGCCACCCCAGAGATGGCTGCGGTTGCCGATGCGGGTCTTATTCGCCCGTCGGTCTTCAAACGGCTCGATCACGATCTTCACCGGCTCCACGCCGGCAGGGGGAGCGGCCGATTGCTTCGGTTGAAGATCGAACTGCCGGACCTCTCCTTTTCCGGCACAACCGGAGACGAATGCCACGAGCAACGCCACGCTCCAGACCAACGGCATGCACACGAACCCTCGTTTCACGGAATCCTCCTTTATGACAGACAACGGTGAGCGAATCGCGTGCAGTCTACCGAACTTGTCACGCGGAGACAATTATTCCCTGACGGACCCTACGGTGCGACAAGGGGGAGCATGGCCCGAAATGTCTCACCACCCAATCGCGGCAACTCTCCCGCCTGAATCCGAGGGTCGGTCAGCGGCAAACAGCGAACGATCTTAAAAAAGGGCCGTTCGGCCAGCACCGCCGCCAATTGCGCCTTGCGATCATGAGTGATGGGAAGGGTATAGCCCTCGCCACGTTTCCATTCCCACAAGGTGGGAGCCAAAGACAGTTCAAGCCCCTGTCCCGCTAACTGATGGAACCGATCGACAAAATGTTTCTTGTACCGTCTGACCTCGTCGCCTTCGAGCAGCCACGCCCACGCGACATGATGTCCCCACCAGAACAAGGTGCGGAACGTAAACGCATCGCCCCCGCGGAAATGTTTGGGAAAATCCAGATACTGATAGGGGAAATCCTCAAGATGTTCCCCTTTCACGAGCTGATACGCCCGCGGATCGAAACCGACCGGACCGGCCAAGGGAACGTCGGCCAGGGCCGCTTTCAGGAGATGATGCGCGGTTTCCAATTGCGCCCGCACCTTTGCGGTAATCGCGGCTTTCTTGCGGAAAAACCGCGCGTCGGCGACCAGCGCGGTCTCCTCATCGGTCAAAGCGACGGCGGT
>JAIWOH010000222.1 GCA_020216985.1 Nitrospira sp. | reverse complement strand
TCCGGCTGCCGCGGGCGCGGCGGCCACCGCCACCGGCGCGGCAGCCGTGACGCCGAAGCGGGCTTCCAATCCTTTCACCAACTCCGCCAAATCGAGCACGCTCATGCTCTCGATGGCCTTGATCAATTCTTCCTGCGACAGTTTCGATGTGGTTTCCGACATGTCTCCCTCCTCTTTCTTTTTATCTTGAATGGCCACGATCACTCGAACCACTTTCGCCAACACCGCGTGCAACGTAGAGACCAATCCTCGGATCGGCCCCTGCATGGCGGAGAGCAGCATGGCGAGGAGCACTTCCTTCTTCGGCAACTTCGCGACGGCTTCCAAGTCGGCCGGCTGCACGACTTTCCCATCCACTACGCCGGCCGTAATCCGAATCTTCTCGTCGCGCTTTTCAGCCCCGATGAAATCCCGCAGCACTTTTGTCGGCAGGACCGGATCATCGTATCCGATCACCACCCCCACCGGTCCCTTAAACCGCGTCTTAAGACCAGCCATAAGGGTCCCTTCGACTGCGCGGGCAGCCAGCGTGTTCTTGACCACACGATACTCCGCCTTGGCGCCACGGAGCTGTTTGCGCAATTCCGTCATTTGATTGACCGGAAGCCCGACGCATTCTGTCAGAATAGCGAGATGCGCGCGCCCGAACTTCTCGGCCAGCTCCGCAACCGCCGCAGCTTTTTCGTCCCTTTTCATATCACCCCTCGCTCTCCTACGACCGACGTTCGTTTCGCATGACTCCGTTCAAACCATAAGTTCCGTCCCGGCGACACACACTTCCCGATCAGCTCCACTGTTTGGCGATTGCCGAGGCATCCAATCTCACGCCCGGCCCCATCGTGCTCGAGAGCGTCACGCTCTTGAGGTAGCGTCCTTTGCAGGATGCGGGCTTGGCCTTGACAACGGCTTCCAAAATCGCCGAAGCGTTGTCGTAGAGCTGCTCCGGCTTAAACGATACCTTTCCGATCGGCACGTGAACGACCCCTGCCTTCTCAATCTTGTATTCGACTCGTCCCTTGCGGATCTCCGACACCGCTTTCCCCACTTCAAACGTGACGGTCCCGGTTTTGGGATTCGGCATGAGACCGCGCGGTCCAAGCTGTTTTCCGAGCTTACCGACCGACGCCATGAGATCCGGCGTGGCAATGGCGCAGTCGAAATCCAGCCACCCCCCCTTGATCTTCTCCATCAGATCATCGGACCCGACGTAGTCGGCTCCGGCGGCGCGCGCCTCTTGCTCCTTCTCACCTTTCGCAAAGACGAGCACACGGACCTGCTTACCGGTTCCATGCGGCAACGACGTGGTTCCCCGTACCATTTGATCGGACCGCTTCGGATCAACGCCCAAGTGGATGGCGATATCGACGGATTCATCGAACTTCGCGTAAGCGGCGCTCTTGACGGTCTCGATGGCCTCGCGCAGTCCGTAGAGGCGAGGCTCAACTTTCTCCAATGCGGCTTTCATCTTCTTTCCCATCATGCCAACTCCTTCCGCTCCATCTCATTTCACCCCTGAACGACGACGCCCATGCTCCGAGCGGTTCCCTCAATAATCTTGGCGGCTCCCTCCACGTCGGCGGCGTTCAAGTCGGCCATTTTTTTCTGGGCGATTTCATACAATTGTTTCTTCGTGATCTTGCCGACCTTGTCTTTCTGCGGCACTCCTGATCCTTTGATGATTCCGGCGGCTTTCTTCAACAAGTCCGAGGCCGGCGGCGTTTTCAGAATGAACGAGAACGTCCGGTCCTTGTACACTGTGATGACGACCGGAATGATGCTGTCTCCCTCTTTCTGCGTCTTCGCGTTGAACTGCTTGCAGAATTCCATGATATTGACACCGTGCTGCCCGAGCGAAGGGCCGACGGGAGGAGCGGGATTCGCTTTGCCTGCCGGGATCTGTAACTTGATTTGCGCGGATACTTCCTTTGCCATCGTCTACTCCGTTCCGAATGCTCGTCGTTTGAAAATTTGTCGTCGAACGAGAAATATTCCTCAGCCGTCCGACCTTCTCTAAATCCGTTCCACTTGCAGAAACCCCAATTCGACCGGAGTCGACCGGCCGAAAATGCTGACCATCAGCTTCAATCGATTATGGTCATGATCGACTTCGTCAACGGTCCCGTTAAATCCCAGAAAGGGGCCGTCGATAATCCGAACGTTATCGCCCTTGATGAACTTGATCTGCTCGCGAGGCTCGGCCTGCCCGGCATCGACTTGCTTGAGCAACGACTCCACCTCTTCCTCGGTCAGCGGCGCCGGAACCGTCCCGCCTCCCACGAACCCGGTCACCTTGGGCGTCTCTTTGATCATTTGCAACGTACTATCGTCCACGGGCGATTCAAGCTCCACCAACACGTAACCCGGAAAGAACTTGCGCCTGGAAGTCCGGCGTTTCCCGTCTTTGATTTCGATCACGTCTTCGGTGGGCACAAGGATTTGGCCGACCTTTTCCGTCAGTCCCATTTGATTCGCTCGTTCCATCAAACTGGCTTTGACGCGCCCCTCAAACCCGGCGTAGGTATGGATCACGTACCAGTTTTTTGTCATGGCTCACCCCGGATTACACCGAACGTCACGGCTCGGCCGCGTCCTCTGCGCGGCTTGAGCAACATCTTCGTCCTTAGATCAATTTTCCAATCAACCAGGAAAGAAACGAGTCAACGACCGACAGATAGAGCGACATCAACACACAAAACACAATGACAACCGTTGTGGACCCGACCGTCTCGGCTCGGGTCGGAAAGGAGACCTTCTTTAATTCGGCCCGCACGTCGGTCATGAAGAGGCGTATCGATTCCGTCATCCGTTTAAACATGATTCCGCCTTCCCGATTTCCACTCCACTGAAGGCCTACGCCTGATGCCTATACAATGCGACATCGCCAAGTCGATCTCCCGCTCTTCAGCAGATAATGTTCCTCATCCCCACAAACAAAGTCGCTCTTAGACTTTTTCCTGATCCACTTTCGACCTTGTCGACCTTGCATCGCCTCCCATCGCATACCGCAACCGTTTGGCAGGGGCACTAGGATTTGAACCTAGACTCTCGGTTTTGGAGACCGATGTGCTGCCATTGACACCATGCCCCTCCCCCGGACCTGACATGAAACGTAAGGGGTTGGGCGAATCAGAAAATCCGAACCACCCCCTTGCCCCTTTACCCCTGACGCTATTTCACTTCTTTATGCGACGTATGCTTTCGGCAGAACTTGCAGAACTTGTTTCGTTCCAACCGATCCGGGTCGTTTTTTTTATTCTTGCTCGTCGAGTAATTGCGCCGCTTGCACGTCGTGCAGGCCAAATCGATGATTTCACGCATTGCTCCACTCCTTGCCTGACATCAGAAGAACACGACGGGTCACGCCAGGATTTCCGTGACGACGCCGGAGCCGACGGTTTTGCCGCCTTCGCGCACGGCAAAGCGCAGCCCCTGGTCCATGGCAATGGGACTGAT
>JAIWOH010000043.1 GCA_020216985.1 Nitrospira sp. | reverse complement strand
CGGTAATGAGGATCTGGCGCAGCGGACGAGCGAGCAGGCATCGGCGTTGGAGGAGACGTCGGCGTCGATGGAGGAGATGACGGCGACGGTGAAGCAGAACGCGGACAATGCCAAGCAGGCGGAGCAGTTGGCGCAGGCGGCGCGGGAGACGGCGGACAAGGGCGGGGCGGTGACGGAGCGGGCGGTGGCCGCGATGCAGGCGATCAGCCAGAGCAGTGAGCAGATTGCGGAGATCATCACGGTGATCGACGAGATTGCGTTTCAGACAAACCTGTTGGCGCTCAATGCGGCGGTGGAAGCGGCGCGGGCGGGGGAGCACGGGCGGGGGTTTGCGGTGGTGGCGGCGGAAGTGCGGAATTTGGCACAGCGGTCGGCGACGGCGGCGAAGGAGATCAAGGGGTTAATCCAGGCGTCGTTGGGGCGGGTGGCGGAGGGGAGCAAACTGGTGAATCAGTCGGGGCGGACGTTGGGGGAGATTGTGCAGGCGGTGAAGCGGGTGACGGACATTATGGCGGAGATCAGCGCGGCCAGTCAGGAGCAGGCGAGCGGCGTCGATCAAGTGAACAAGGCGGTGATGGCGATGGACGACACGACGCAGCAAAACGCCACCCTCGTCGAACAACTCGCCAGCGCCAGCCAGTCCATGAAAACCCAGGCCCAAGAACTGCTGCGAGAAGTGGAAGAGTTCAAGATCGGCACGATCAATGAGGGATCGGGAACAAAGCCCGAACGGCGCCGTGATCTCGGAATGGTTTATCCAGAGAGGGCAGGCTCTTTACAAGCCGTACGTCAGTTGACGGTCAAGCAGAAATCCGGAAGTGTGAGGGGGAAAAAGTCGGTCGTGCCGTCATGGAAAAAGGGAACGGACGGTTTCCGTGACGAAGTCGTGCGGGCAACGTCAGGGCAGGAACCATCGGGTGGTTCAGGAATCGGCGAGAGGAAAACCCTCAAGAGCGTGGGAGGAGAGTTCGAAGAGTTTTAATCGGGCGAGAGGGCTGTCCTTCCCGTCGATGCCGTTCAACGTTCCTGTTATTGGGGTAGACTGTCGGCGTTCGCTTTAGCAGGACATCTGAAATGGCACGGCAAATTGATTTGCTGTAACGGTTTATTCCATGGGAAGTAGAAACGTTCGTCGGCGCTCAGACAGGGAGTCGCCGTGATGAGGGAGCCCTCCGGCGGAGATGGTGAACTTCCAGTGCAAGAACGGGAGGACCATGATGGAGAAGACCGCTCTGCTTCTGATGCCAAGCCCTTTTCGGCGAATTCCGACACAACAGCTCTTCCGCAGAACGGCTCGCGGCAAATATGGGTCCTCTATCCGAGTCGTTGGGCCATGGTTCTTACCGTCGGCAGCCTGCTCGTTGCCCTTCTAATAGGCGGTGTCGTTCTTCGTATCGTTGAAAATCGGTTAGTGGCGGCTGCGGGCGAGAGTCTCGCGTTGGCGGCGGTCGATATCGCCGGCAAGCTGGATCTTGAGATGGCCGAACGGTACAGCGACATTCAAATGCTGGCACGGTCTCGAACCTTTCAAGAAGCCGACGTGCTTGTGATGACGGAGCATTTGCAATGGATGGCCGATGCCTATGCGGCCTATGAATGGCTTGCCGCTGTTGACGCGAGAGGCCGAATCATTGCGGCAACGGACGAGGGTCGTCTTGGTCTGAGCAAGGAACAGCAACCGTGGTTTCAGTCCGTGAGAGCTGTCGGAAGGGTTGTGGCGACAGAACCTCGACCATCCGAGGACTTAGGGGGTGCCATTGTAGCTTCACTGACCGCGCCGATCGAAGGACCGTCCGGTGAATTTCTTGGGGCCGTGACCGAGGAGATTTCGCTTGCGGTGTTGGAAGATTGCTTCGCGCGAACCGTGACTGCATTGCAAGCGCAATGGGGATCGACCGTGCGGGTCGAGTACCAGTTTCTGAATCGCGCGGGGGAAGTCATCGCGGATTCGCATCTGCGAGAAGAAGGAACGGTCAATTTAAAACGGAAGGGATTGCCTTCCGCGCAATTGTTTGATTCGGCCCCTCCCGGATTTATTGAAGAACGACATCTGCGCAGACAGGTGGACGTCATCACCGGCTATGCAATGACGAAAGGAATAGAAGAACTCGACGCGTTTCGATGGGGGATCCTTGTGCGAGTGGACCGCGATGATCTTGTGAATCCCATTCGGGCAACCATAACAAAAATCGGTTTTGCGGGGGGTGGGATGATTCTTCCGTTGGTGGGGGCGCTTTTGTGGAGCGTGCGCCGCCAGCATAAGTCGTACGCAGTGGCGGCTGAAGAGCGGGAGCGGGCGCAAGACGCGGAGCGCAAGTTTCAACATCTCATCGAGGCGGCACCCGATGCCATCCTCATCACCGACGGCGAGGGCCGGATCGTGTTGAGCAATCGGCAGGCCGAGCGATTGTTCGGTTTTTCCCCAGACGAGCTGGGGGGTCGACCGATTGAGATGGTGGTGCCCGAACAATTTCGCGTCAGACATCGCGCTCACCGTGCTTCCTGCGCGACGTCACCGGCGATCAGATTAATAAGTGACGGATTCGACTCGGTGGGTCGCAGACGCAACGGAATTGAGTTTCCGGCTGAAATCAGACTCAGCCATGCGGAGCTCTCCGGCGGCTTGTTCATGATCACGGTTATACGAGATATGACTCAACAGAGACGAGCGGAGCGGGAATTGCTGGCAGCGAAGGAATCAGCAGAGGCCGCCGCGCGGGCGAAGAGTGATTTTCTGGCGACTATGAGTCACGAAATCCGTACACCCATGAACGGCGTCATCGGCATGACGGATCTGCTATTGGACACGGAGCTAACCGCTGAGCAGCGGGAGTTTGCCGAAACGATCCGCAACTGCGGCCGACATCTGCTCGCGATCATCAACGATATTCTCGACTTTTCCAAAGGCGAAGCGGGCAAACTGACCCTTGAAGCCATAGATTTCGACTTGCGCGCGACAACGGAGGGAGTGATCGATCTCTTGGCTGAAAGGGCCGCCCACAAAGGGTTGAACCTCGCCGGTCTGTTTCACGCAGATGTGCCGGTCGCCCTGCGCGGGGACCCCGGAAAACTGCGGCAGGTTCTCTTCAATCTCATCGGCAACGCCATCAAGTTTACAGAGCAGGGGGAAGTCGTCGTCACCGTCGGCCTGGTTCGGCGTACCGACGACGAGGCTATCGTGCGGTTTGAAGTAGCTGATACGGGCGTTGGCATTGAAGCGGAAGCCCAAAGACGTCTGTTTCAGCCATTTGTCCAAGCCGACAGTTCAACCACCCGCAAATACGGCGGTACGGGACTGGGTTTGGCAATCTGCAAACAGCTCGTGCGACTTATGGACGGGCAGATTGGTGTGGCAAGTCAGGTGGGGAAAGGCAGTACATTTTGGTTCACGGTTCAGTTTCAAGTGCTGTCAACGACGTTGCCTTCTTTCAATACGACTGTAACGAATCTCAAGGGACGCCGATTGTGCGTCGTCGACGATCATGCTACCAACCGTCGCGTAATCGAGCTCTATGCAGAGAAATGGGGTGCCTCATGTCTCTCGGCGGAGAATGGGTGCCAAGCGCTTCAACTGTTACGTGATGCGGCGCGTTGTAATCAAGTTTGCGACGTTGCGATTATTGATTCCCAGATGCCGGGGATGAGCGGGTTGGATTTGGTGAAGGCGGTCAAAGCCGACCCCCTGCTTGCCGCCACTCGGCTTGTCTTGCTGACCTCTCGAGGGCAACGCGGTGACGCCGTTCTTGCACGCGACGCCGGCTGTATGGCATATCTGACCAAACCGGTCCGTGAGACGCAGCTCCGTGAGTGTCTGGCGGCTGTTCTGAATGCTCCTCCAACGTCCATGACGGTTGAAGGCAATTCGGGACACCACGTTCCCACCTCCAACCTTATTACACGGCATAGCCTAGCTGAAGCTCGAATGCGGGACAGCCCGCGAATTCTGCTTGCCGAGGACAACATCGTGAATCAAAAAGTGGCTGTGCGGATGCTCGAGAAGATGGGATATCGAGTGGATGTGGTCACAAACGGTCGGGAAGCTGTAGAGGCGGTATCGCGCGCCAGCTACGCCGTGGTTTTGATGGATTGTCAAATGCCGGTCATGGATGGGTTACAGGCCGCGGCGGAGATTCGTCGGCAGGAGGCGCCCGGCGTCCGCCTCCCCATTATTGCGATGACGGCCAATGTGGCGGTGGATGATCGGGCGGCGTGTCTTGCCGCCGGTATGGATGACTTTGTGAGCAAACCCGTTCAGGCTCAAACACTGGCGGCGGTGCTTGCGCGTTGGTATCCCACATCCCGCGAAAATAATGGTCTATCGGCTGTGACTGTGGGCAACCGAATTGGCGTCAACCGTTTCAAAACATGATGGTGTGAGATTCAGCCGCCCTTCGTGACAGACGGAGTGATCACGGATATAATCGCCTGCGTATGTCGAAGGTTCATTCGGCTCCTCCCGCCCCGGTTTCGCCCCTTCCTCCAGATTCGTCCCACGTGGGGCGGACGGTTCAAACGTATCTTGCCCCAGGCCTGATCCTGCGCGAGATCCGGCCGTTGGCTGGTGATGCGTCGAATCGCCGCTATTATCGTGCGGTGCTCGACGGCGGTCCGCCGCACTCCGTGATCATCATGCAATTGGCTCAAGCGGAGGGGTTCAAACAGTCCGAGGAGGCGGTCAGTGGCACGAGTAAGGAAATCGACGAGTTGCCTTTTGTAAACATCCTCGCGCATCTGGCGAAAGCGGATGTGTCGGTGCCGACGCTCCATTATTACGACGTAGACGCCGGTCTTTTGTACCTTGAGGATTTCGGCGACGTGACGCTCGCGGAAGCGGCCCGTACGGCAGATCCCGCGACACTGGAGTCGCGCTACAAGCAGGCCATCGATATCATGGTTCGGTTCCAGATGGAAGCCACGATGCCGGCCGATGTAGGCTGCGTGGCTTTTCATCGCCGCTTTGACGTTCCGTTATTGATGTGGGAGTTCGATCACTTTCTGGAGTACGGCGTCGTCGCGCGACGGGGAAAACCGATGTGTTCGGACGATTGGATCGCGATTCGCCAGGAGTTCGAGCGTATCGCCGACACGTTGGCGGGACAGCCTCGTGTTTTCGTGCATCGAGATTACCATTCGCGCAACGTGATGGTCGATGGAGAGCGATTGGGTGTGATCGATTTTCAAGATGCCTTGATGGGACCGGCGACCTATGACTTGGCATCTCTCCTGCGGGACGCGTATATCGAGCTTGACGAATCGCTGGTCGATGAGTTGGTGGACTACTATCTGGACCGGATGGCCGCCCGGCGCGTCGTCTGGGCCAATCGCGCTTCGTTTCGCCGTTTGTTCGATCTCACCAGCATCCAACGAAATCTCAAGGCCGCTGGCCGATTCGTCTATATCGATCGCGTGAAACACAATCCCAAATTTCTGCCGGACATTCCGCGCGTGCTGGGCTACGTGAAGCGAAATCTTGCCAAGTATCCGGAATTAGACAGGCTGCGCCGCCGCCTCGCTCCGTACGTGCCGGAGTTGCAATGAACGGTGATCCGTTCGGCGGGTGACGCCGGTCCGGGGTTGCGGATGATCGCGCCGGTTTTGGGCTCGCTCCGGCTCTAAGGATCCGTGTTATGAAGGCCATGATTCTTGCGGCGGGGCTTGGAACCAGGCTTCGCCCGTTGACCGACAGCGTGCCGAAGCCGCTGTTGCCGGTCGGCGGCACGCCGTTGATCGTGTGGAATCTATTGCTCCTCCGGCGTCATGGATTCCGGGACGTCGTCATCAATCTGCATTATCTCGGTTCAATGATCGAAGAGGCCTTGGGCGATGGGTCGCAATTCGGCCTGCGGATCACGTACTCCAAAGAGACGACGATTTTGGGCACCGGTGGAGGGATCAAACAGGCCGAGCCCTATTTCAATGGAGAGCCGGTGTTGGTCTTAAACGGCGATACGCTTGTTGAGTTGGACCTGAAAGAGCTCATGGCGTTTCATGTCGCCGAAAAGGCCGTGGCGACGTTGGTTCTGCGGGAGGATAGCGATGCCGCTCGGTGGGGCTTGGTGGAGATGGAGGAGGCGGAACATCGCATTGTGCGAATTACCGGCAGGGGCCTTGATGATAGCGGTCCCACCGTGCCGCGGATGTTCGCCGGCATTCATATCCTGGACCTGTGCCTCCTTAGGGATGTGCCCAGGGAAACGGCTCTGTCGATCATTGATCCCTATGTCGCCGCCATTCAACGAGGCGAAAGGATCGCAGGGTACGATATGCAGGGCTACTGGTCCGACGTGGGGACCATCGAACGATACACTCAAGCCGATCAAGATGTTCGAGCGGGGCTGATTCGCCTGGAAGACCGACAGCTCGCCTCCGCCCGCTAGTCGATCGCACGTCTTCTTTGTTTCTTTCTGAGAGGCCGGTGAAGAAACGGCCGGTTTTCATCCGACAAATCGATGGGAACGGTCGTCAGACTCCGTCGGACAGAATCGTGTTTCCAATCTCTCCCATGGACTTGTGGCGTTTGATCAAACGAGCCAAGTAGGTGCGCTGGAGCTTTAAAAACTCCGCGGCCTTGGTTTGATTGCCGTTGGCGTGGGCGACGGCGCGGGCGATGATGTAGCGACTGTGTTCTTCCATCGATTGGTGGTAGGGCAAATCCAAATAAGGAAGATAGGGACCATCGTGGGGGCGGAGGTCCTGTTCTTCCTGCAACAGGGCGAGCATGTTGGGTTCGATCGTGTCGGTGGGGCTCAAGACGACGGCTCGGGCGATCACATTCTCCAACTCCCGAATGTTGCCCGGCCAAGAATATCGGGTCAGGGCATCCAGCGCCTGGGAGCTGAAGGTCATGTGCGGGCGCTTGGCATCCTTCGCGTGCCGATCGAGGAAGAAGTGGGCCAATGCGGGTATGTCGCTTCGGCGCTCCCGCAGTGGAGGAAGAGTGAGCGTGATGACGTTCAATCGAAAATAGAGATCCTCGCGGAACTCGCCGGCTTTCACCGCTTTCTTTAAGTCCTTATTCGTGGCCGCGATGATGCGGATGTTGACCGAAACGGTCTTGGTGCCGCCGACGCGGTGAAACTCACGGTCCTGCAGCACGCGCAGCAGTTTGGCCTGCAGCGGCAGCGACATGTCGCCGATTTCGTCCAGAAACACCGTGCCGCCGTCGGCCATTTCCAACTTGCCTTTCTGTTGCCGGTCCGCTCCGGTAAAGGCGCCGCGTTCATGGCCGAACAGTTCGTTCTCGAGCAAGGTTTCGGTCAGCGCTACGCAGTTGATGACGATGAGCGGCATGGCCTGGCGATGGCTCCATTGGTGGATGGATCGGGCGAACAGTTCCTTGCCGGTTCCGCTCTCGCCGAGCAAGAGCACGCCGGCGTCGGACTTGGCGGCCCGACGGGCCGCTTCGATGATGGGTTGGATCGACGGGCTGTTGCCGACGATCGAAGCGTAGCGTCCGGCGACCTCGGAGCGGAGATAGTCGATCTGTCGGCGCAAATGATCTCGTTCGATGGCTTTTCTGATGACGAGCAGCAAGTGGTCCTTGTCCAGCGGTTTGGTCAGAAAGTCGTAAGCTCCTTCTTTCATCGCCTCGACCGCGATGTCGATGGAGCCGTGGGCGGTCATGACGACCACGGGTAGGTTGTCCGATTGTTTCAGACGGTTCAAGTGTTTCAAGACGTCGATTCCGGAGAGCTTGGGGAGGGTCAGATCCAGCAGTACCAGGTTGGGGGATTCCTGCGCGATTTGCCCGATTGCCTCCTGACCGTCTCTCGCGGTGACGATGTCGTAGCCGTGGGACTGAAGCCGGTCTTGCAACACCGACACAATGTCTGGATCGTCGTCGGCGATGAGGATTTTCTCGGCCATGGTCCTGTCTCCCTGCGTCACTCCTCCATCACGTGGAGAACCAAACCGGTGAGCGGTTTGGGGTAAAAGTATGTCGATTTGTGCGGCATACGCTCGCCCGCCGTCGCAACCGCGCGGATTTCTCCCACCTTGGTCGCGTTGAGCAGCAACGCCCCGGTGCCGATTCCTTGAGCGACCCAATTCAACGCTTCATGGTCATCTTTGGTGTAAAGAATCGCTTCTTGCTCTTCGCGCGAAGGGCAGAGTTTGGCGATGATCAGTTGCTGGAGCAGCGACACGTCGAGTCGCGCGCGCGGAGAGGCGTCGGGCGACGGGCGATGGGCCGGTTTCAGCGTCAGGGTGGCGTATCGGGACTCGCCCTTCACGGCCATTCCAAACACGGGGGCGGATCGCCCGTTTGACCTGAGTGTGGCGATGAATTGCACGCGCGCTGTCTGTTGCGTGGCGTCCGTATAGGGAAATTCCTGATAGTCGAACGTGTCGCCGAGCAAGGATTTGATCTTCTCGTACGATGGCAGAGGAGCGGTGAGAACCCGGTGCGTCGGCAGAACGGTCAAGCCGGGATCTTCCAGCGGAGCCAGCAGCATCAAGACGCAATCATAGGGCTGAAGATCCGCAGGATCGCCCTCTTGCCGGCGAAGCACTCGATAGTTCAGCGCGGTTTCATAGCGGTGATGGCCGTCTGCGATAAAAAGAGGCTTGCTCCGCATGATATGAACGACTTGATCGAGGAGAGCGGAGTCGGTGACGGGCCAAAGCTGTTCGCGGAAACCGGCGTCGTCTTCAAAGTCGTAGCGGGCCGGTCGTCCCTTGACAGCCGTTTCCAAAAGTCCGACCACACTGCCCTCCGGGTCGGAATACAGCGACCAAATGGGGCTCAAGTTCGCTCGGCAGGCCTGCAAGAGGTTCAGGCGGTCGGTTTTCGCCGCGGCTCTGGTGTTTTCATGAGGATAGATCTGTCCGGAATCCAACGCCTCGAGCTTGACCAGTGCGAGAAATCCGCGCAGTACTTTTGAAACCGTTGCGTCGGTGCCGAATGAGGGAGGGCGATATTCAATCGTATGGTAGTAGAGAGCCGCTTGCCGGTCCCGTTTGAGCGCGCCGCTTGCGCGCCACTCGCGCAACGTGGTGGCGGCCCGGGTATAGCGGTTTTCGGTCGGCCCGTCTCCCGGCCTGTCGAGGCCCAATTCCAAGCGAATGATGTTGTACGGATGACGTCGATGAAGCGCGTCTTGACCGGCCGCGTCGATGACGTCGTAGGGTGGGGCGACCACCTCTTTAATGTCGCCCACAACGGCAGGGTCGTAGAGTGTGCCGTGAAACGGAAAAATCTCTGACATGACCGGACCTCTTTGCTCCGTGTGACGATAGTTGAACGATTGATATCGACCGGGAAATGAGTCTTGCCATCCTGAGGGGAGTGATTTCCCAAAACCGTTCTGCGATATGGACGGGTGGGAAGACGGTTATCGATCTCTGGTGATCATGTAATCGGCGGCGACCGTCAAAGCGCGCCGTGCCGGACCGTCTTCGAACAGATCGAGCTCGCGCTTGGCCGCAGCCACGTATGTTCGAGCCCGATCCATCGCATAGGTGATCGACCCGTATTCCGTCATCAGAAACAGGATCCGTTCCAAGTCGGCGGCGCTCAGGGTTCTGGTTTCCATCCGGTCTTTGATCATGCGTGCGTCCTGCTCCGAGCACTGCCGGAGCAGATGGAGCAACGGAAGCGTGGCTTTTCCCTGCCGCAGGTCCTGTCCGATGGTTTTCCCCAACGAGGCGCCGTTTGCGGTATAGTCCAAGGTGTCGTCGGCGACCTGGAAGGCGATGCCCAGATACTGTCCGAATCGAAACAGGGCCTCTTGCTGTGCTTCGGAGGCTTCGGCCAAAATGGCGCCCATCCGACAGGCGGCTGCGATCAAGCCGGCGGTTTTGTGTTCGACGATTTTGATGTAATCGCTTTCGGGGATGGACGGATTGCCGTTGTAGTACAACTGCAGGACTTCTCCCTCCGCCATTTTCTTACAGGCCTCGGCCAGCACTTCGTTGATGCCCTGGCTCCGAAACTCTACGACGCGGCACATGGCCCTGGTGTAAAGGTAATCGCCCACGAGGATGCTGATTTGGTTGCCCC
>JAIWOH010000042.1 GCA_020216985.1 Nitrospira sp. | reverse complement strand
AAACCCGTCGTGCGGTCCGTCGGCCTCGGCGGAGATCGGCTTCGTCGACGACGTCGTCGTGCAACAACGTAGCGGTGTGGATAAATTCCACCAGGCTTCCCAGTTGATGGTGTTCTTTGTCCGCGTAGCCGCAGAGCCGGGCGCTCAACAAAAGAAGAAGCGGTCTGATGCGCTTTCCGCCTCCGCTTAAGATTTGGGCGGCCACCGTGTTGACGAGCGCGACGCTGGAATCGAGGTTTTGCTTCACCCGCTCTTCGACTTCTTCCAGCTCGTGGCGATACGCCTCCCAGACGTCCGCCATGGTGTTGATGGTTGAAATCACGGGGCCTCCACTCATGGAGGGGGATGGTATGGCAGAGTGGGAAATAAAGTCAAGCAAACGGTGGCGGTTAGGGGGGCGGTGGGACGACCTTGACAGAGGGAGGACCCATCCAGTAAGTTCCTCCCTGAGAATCGGCTGAGAAATTCAGCCGGAGCATGATGAAATCAACCGGGTCCAAATCTCCTCGTTCGACGCGCTCCGTCCGATTAGGAAACTTCCCCACATTGTGAACGGGATACGGGACATGAACGTTCCAGGTTTTCCTCTCAAACAAGGACTTTACGACCCCCGACACGAACGAGATTCCTGTGGGATCGGCTTCGTGGTCAACATCAAGGGACAGAAGTCTCATGACATCGTCCAAAAAGGACTCCTGATTTTAGAACACCTCGCGCATCGCGGCGCGCAGGGAAGCGATCCTCGGACCGGTGACGGCGCCGGCATTCTGCTGCAGATTCCCCACGCGTTCATGAAACGCGCGGCGGCCGATGTCGGCGTCTCATTGGGAGAGGCCGGTGAATACGGCGTCGGTATGGTATTTCTTCCGCCGCTGGAGGATCAGCGGCGCCAGTGCGAGCAGGTGTTCGGCGACATCATCAAAGAAGAGGGGTTGCGGCTGCTCGGCTGGAGAGACGTGCCGGTCAAGAGCGACGTCATCGGGGAAACGGCGCGGCGCACCGAACCCTTCATGCGCCAGCTCTTCATCGCGAGGGACATTTTCAACGAGGCCCAGTTCGAGCGCAAGTTGTACGTCGTCCGTAAGCGCGTGGAACGCGCGATCCGCGAGTCGGCCATCCAAGGGCGCGGCTATTTTTACGTGGCCAGCCTGTCCGTCAACACCATCGTGTACAAAGGACTGCTGCTCCCCCATCAGATGGCGGAGTATTATCAGGACTTGCAGGATGACTCGCTGGTCAGCGCGTTGGCGCTGGTCCATTCGCGATTCAGCACGAACACGTTCCCCACGTGGCCGCTGGCGCATCCCTATCGGTATATCTGCCACAACGGAGAAATCAACACGTTGAAGGGCAACGTGAACTGGATGAAGGCCAGACAAGGCCGATTGAATTCGGACCTGTTCGGTTCCGACATCGTCAAATTATTTCCTATCGTCGATGAGCATCAAAGCGATTCGGCTTGCCTGGACAACGCGGTTGAGTTCCTGACGATGGGGGGGCGCTCGTTGCCGCACGCCATGATGATGCTCATTCCGGAGCCCTGGGTCGGCAATCCGCAGATGGATTTGGATCGTCGCGGGTTTTACGAGTACCATGCCGCGATGCAGGAGCCGTGGGACGGGCCGGCCGCCGTGTGTTTTACGGACGGCAAACTGATCGGCGCCACCTTGGATCGAAACGGCTTGCGGCCCTGTCGCTATGCGGTCACGACGGACGGGTTGGTCGTGTTGGCGTCGGAAGCGGGAGTTCTTCCCTTGGACATTCAGCGGGTCCACCAAAAAGGACGGCTGATGCCGGGTCGGATGTTTCTTGTGGATACGGTACAGGGGCGGATCATCGACGACGAAGAAGTCAAAGCGGAGATCGCCGGCCGAAAGCCCTACCGCGCTTGGGTGACCCAGTATCGAATTTCCTTGGATGAGTTGCCGGAGCCGCTTAACGTGCCTCAGCCGGACCATCAGACCCTGCGTCAGCGGCAGCAGGCCTTCGGCTATACGGTCGAAGAATTGAAGATGGTGATTACGCCGATGGTCGTGGAGGGGCAGGAGGCGGTCTCATCGATGGGGACCGACACGCCGCTCGCGGTGTTGTCCGAGCGCCCGCAACTGCTCTTCAAATATTTCAAGCAGCTCTTCGCCCAGGTGACGAATCCGCCGATCGATCCGATCCGCGAAGAGCTGGTCATGTCGCTTTCCACCAGCATCGGACCGAAGCCGAATCTTATGGAGGAGCATCCCGAGTCGTGCCGCCGGATTCGCGTCAAACAGCCGATCCTGACGAACGCCGACCTTCAGAAAATTCGAGAAATCGCGGACCCTCACTTCAAAAGCAAGACGCTCAAGATGCTCTTCCGGGTCGCCGCGGGGCCGGACGGAGTGGAATCGGCCGTGGACGACCTGTGCCGCCAGGCGTCGCAGGCGATTCGTGAAGGCTATAAGTTTCTGATTTTGAGCGATCGCGGCGTGAACGACGAATGGGCGCCGATTCCCAGCTTGCTCGGCATCTCGGCGGTCCATCACCATTTGGTGCGGGAATGCACCAGGACGGAAGTCGGACTCATCGTCGAGAGCGGCGAGCCTCGCGATGTGCACCATTTCGCCTGTCTCATCGGATTCGGCGCCGGTACGGTGAACCCCTATCTGGTGTTCGAGTCTCTGGTGGATATGGAGCGGGACGGCTATTTGCCGGAGGGGTTGGATGCGCAGACCGCCGAGGGAAAATATATCAAGGCCGTCGGGAAGGGATTGCTCAAGATCTTTTCCAAGATGGGGATTTCGACCGTGCAATCCTATTGCGGCGCGCAGATTTTTGAGGCCATCGGCCTGAATCATGAGCTGATCGACCGCTATTTTACGGGCACCGCCTCTCGCATCGAAGGCATCGGCATTCGGGAAATCGGAGAAGAAACCGTCCGCCGGCATCGCGTGGCCTACGAGCCGGCACCGATTCGCCAACTTGATTTCGGGGGGGAGATTCACTATCGGGTCCAGGGCGAGCATCACAACTGGAATCCTGAAACGATCTACAAGCTCCAGCACGCGACCAGGCTGAACGACTCCAAGATTTACGAGGAGTTCGCCCGGTTGGTAAACGATGAGAGCAAGCGGCGCTCGAATTTGCGCGGGTTGCTCGACTTTAAGTTCCTGCCGGAGCCCATTCCGCTTGAGGAGGTTGAGCCGGCGAAAGAGATCGTCAAGCGGTTCACGACCGGCGCCATGTCCTTTGGAGCGATCAGCAAGGAAGCCCATGAGACGCTCGCGATCGCGATGAACCGGATCGGTGCGAAGAGCAACACCGGGGAAGGGGGCGAGGACCCCGAGCGATTCATTCCGCTTCCCAACGGCGATTCCAAGAATTCCTACATCAAGCAGGTGGCGTCGGCCAGGTTCGGCGTGACGGCGCACTATTTGGCCAACGCCAGAGAATTGCAGATCAAGATGGCGCAGGGGGCCAAGCCGGGAGAGGGAGGGCAGTTGCCGGGGCATAAAGTCGATGAAGTCATCGCGAGGCTGCGGTATTCGACGCCGGGCGTGCAGTTGATCTCGCCGCCGCCGCACCACGACATCTATTCGATCGAGGACTTGGCTCAACTGATTTTCGACCTGAAAAACGCCAATCCGGAGGCGGATGTGTCGGTCAAGCTGGTCGCGGAGGTCGGGGTCGGGACCGTGGCCGCCGGCGTTGCCAAGGCCCACGCCGACAAGGTGTTGATCAGCGGAGACTCCGGCGGCACCGGCGCCTCGCCCCTGTCTTCCATTAAGTACGCGGGCATTCCGTGGGAGTTGGGGTTGGCGGAAACTCACCAGACGCTGGTGATGAACGATCTTCGTGGGCGGATTCGTGTCGAGACGGACGGCCAATTGAAAACCGGACGCGACGTCGCCATCGCGGCGCTCCTCGGAGCCGAGGAGTTCGGCTTCTCGACGGCGCCGTTGATCGTCGAGGGCTGCATCATGATGCGGAAGTGCCACCTCAATACCTGTCCGGTCGGAGTGGCGACGCAAGATCCCGCGCTTCGGAAAAAGTTCACGGGGCGGCCCGAACACGTGGTGAACTACTTTTTCTTCGTCGCCGAAGAATTGCGGAGAATCATGGCCGGGCTGGGATTCCGCACGGTCGGCGAGATGGTCGGACGAGTGGACAAACTCAAGGCCCACAAAGCGATCGACCACTGGAAGGCCAAGGGATTGGATCTGACGGCCTTGTTGACGATGCCGGAGGTCAGCCCGGAGACGGCGCGTCATTGCGTGCAGGCTCAAGACCATGGGATTGCGAACGTTCTCGATAGAAAGTTGATCGAGCTCTGCGCCCCGGCGATTGAACGAGGCGAGTCGATCAAACTCGATCTGCCGATTCGCAACGTGAATCGTGCGGTCGGGACGATGTTGTCCGGCCGCATTGCAAAGCGGTACGGGCCGGACGGCTTGCCTCCGGATACCATCACGATCAAATTCACCGGTTCGGCGGGGCAGTCGTTCGGCGCGTTCCTTGCGCGAGGCGTCACCCTCGTTCTTGAAGGCGAGTCGAACGATTATTTGGGCAAAGGTCTGTCGGGCGGAAAGATCGTCGTTTTCCCTCCCAAAGAGGCGACGTTCAATCCCGAAGAGACGATTTTGATCGGCAATACGTCGTTGTACGGCGCGACGCAGGGTGAAGCCTATTTCTACGGCATGGCGGGAGAACGGTTTGCGGTCCGCAACAGCGGCGCGCGCGCCGTCGTCGAGGGTACGGGCGATCACGGCTGCGAATATATGACGGGCGGCGTGGTGGTCGTGTTGGGGAGCACCGGCCGAAATTTCGCCGCCGGCATGTCGGGCGGCGTCGCCTTCGTCTTGAACGAGTTCGGGAAATTCGAGTCCCGCTGCAATCTCGGCATGGTCGAGCTTGAAGCGGTGAGGACGGAAGAGGACAAAAAGATGCTGCATGAGATGATCGCGTCGCATTTCATGCATACCGGCAGCCGAAACGCGAAGCGGATTCTTGACGCCTGGGAGACGTTGTTGCCCAAATTCGTGAAGGTGATGCCGACCGACTACAAGCGGGTGCTCGAAGAGCGCAAACGCAAGGCCGGCGCCGCGCACTAGGACGTTCGTCGGAGCGTTGAACACAGATGGGAGATCCGAAAGGTTTCATCAAATTCGCGCGCGAGGGGCCGAAGCGTCGCCCCGTCGAGTTGCGCGTCAAAGATTGGAAAGAGCTGTACGAGCCGATTTCCGACGAGAAGTTGCGGGTGCAGGGGGCTCGTTGCATGGATTGCGGCGTCCCGTTTTGCCAAAGCACCAACGGCTGTCCGGTCGTCAATCTGATTCCCGAATGGAACGATCTCATTTACCGCGGTCGATGGCTCAGCGCCCTCAAGGCGTTGCACGCCACCAATAATTTCCCTGAATTTACCGGGCGCCTCTGTCCGGCGCCTTGCGAGTCCGCCTGTGTGTTGGGGATCAACGAAGATCCGGTCTCCATCCGCGTCATCGAGTGGAATATCATCGAGCACGGATTCAGCGAAGGATTGGTGGAACCGAT
Organism: Nitrospira sp.; assembly: GCA_020216985.1. GTDB lineage: Bacteria > Nitrospirota > Nitrospiria > Nitrospirales > Nitrospiraceae > Nitrospira_D. The sequence goes on along the minus strand of JAIWOH010000042.1, from coordinate 4,477 downwards.
TTTGCCGGTCTCCAAGACAGGCAAGACGGTGGCAATCGTCGGCTCGGGTCCGGCCGGACTGGCCGCGGCGCAGCAGTTGTGCCGCGCCGGCCATGATGTCACGGTGTTTGAGAAGGCGGATCGCATCGGCGGGTTGCTGCGGTACGGGATCCCCGATTTCAAAATGGAAAAATGGGTCATCGACCGCCGCCTCGATCAGATGCGGGCCGAGGGCGTCACGTTCGAGACCAACGTGGCGGTCGGAAAAGATCTGTCCGGGGACGAGCTGTTTAAGCGATTCGACGCTGTGGGGCTCACGCTTGGCGCCGAACAGCCGAGGGATCTCTCCGTGCCGGGGCGTGAGCTGAAGGGCATTCACTTTGCAATGGACTACCTGACCCAACAAAATAAACGCAACGCCGGGGACTCGATCACGGACGAGCCGATCACCGCGAAGGATAAGCGCGTGGTGATTATCGGCGGCGGCGATACGGGGTCCGACTGTTTGGGAACGGCGCACCGACAAGGCTGTCGAGAGGTGCATCAATTCGAATTGCTGCCGGAGCCGCCCCCGCAGCGCGCCGAGTCGACGCCTTGGCCGCTTTGGCCCATGCAGTTGCGCACTTCGCACGCCCATGAAGAGGGCTGCGATCGGCAGTGGAGCGTGTCCACCACGAAATTCAGCGGGCGGAACGGGCATGTCACCAAGTTGCACGCCCACCGTGTGGCCTATGAAAACGGAAAATTTACGCCGATCCCCGACACCGACTTTGAGATGGACGTTGATTTGGTGCTGCTGGCCATGGGCTTCATCGGGCCTGTCAAGCAGGGTTTGTTGGACGGCCTCGGCGTGAAATATGATCAACGGGGAGCGGTGCAAGTGGACGAAAATTTTATGACCAACCTTGACGGGGTGTTTGCCGGCGGCGATACGAGGCGAGGCGCTTCCCTTATTGTCTGGGCCATCGCCGAGGGACGAAAAATGGCCGCCGGCATCGACAGGTATTTACGGGCGGGAAAATCGGCAAAACGCGTTCGGTCGTGATCGCAGCAGAGACCTTTCCCTGATCGTGTCTTTTTAGCTTCTTTCCGAACACTTCCCTTGGCCCTTTTATTTTTAACGGGTGGCCGTCTGTCTTCTGTCGATATAGGAGCGAGAGCCGTTCCCTGGTAAAGACGAAGCCGGTCTTCCGGTCCTTGGCCCCGCCAGGCGTTTGGGCGGAGAAACGGAGGCCGCGTTATTTTGCTGGGCCTGACGGAGTACTTTATTGGACTCTCCCTCGAATATCCTCCAGGCCAAGCCCGCCATCGCCGTTCCGAAAAACCAGACAAACGTCGTAAAAATCACAAATCCGATCAGCATGATGGTCATGTTGCCTCCTTGGGAAAATTTATTAACAAGTTCGGTTTATGATAGCACAGTCCGCAAACTGTTCGCCGCCAGCCGAGCAGGAGCAAACCCCGCTGATCGACTCTGTTGACATCAATCCCATCCAAGCAGGCGAGGAGTTGAACGCATTTCACGATGATGTAGGTAAAGGGCGTTCAAATCGGAAAATTCTCAAGAGCTGCTTGACTCTCGCTCCGGTTATGTCATGGTGCAGAAAAATATGCCAGCGAAATATGCCATTGGGGTTCGGAACCTTTTAGAAGGAGGAGAATCAATGATCAAGGTTGTTGCCGTCGCCATCGCCGTTGTAGTGTTCTCGACTTTTTTGAATGTGCACGCCCAAGAAGAGGCCGTGGAATCTCCTGCTCCCGCAACGTCCTCTTCTCCGACGACCCAGGAGCCTGCAACGGATCGGGATTCGGCCGTGGAGAAGGGAAAAGACAAGAAAATGAAGCGGGAAAGGCGTGACAGAGAACAGGACGATGACGGGGACAAAGAGAGAGAGGGTGATAAAAAGAAGGGAAAAGGAAAGGACAAACACAAACATCGACAGGACGGAGACCATCGCAAACGGGGACTCGATCGAGCCGATGAGGCGGCCGGTGAGCATGGGAAACAGGGACGCGACAAAGCCAGAGGCCACGGCAAACACGGCCGGGATTAAGAAGGGGAGATGATCGTCGAGAAGAAACCGGCCGGGAAGTCGCACGATCCTTAGACGAAAGGGAGATTCAGCAGCTTTTTTATTTCGCAATGGGCCATGACGACGTCGGGAGCCCGTTGCAGCGCTTCGTAATAACTTCGCTCAAATCCGTCTCCCTCTTCGGAGGGGCGGATCAAGGCGCGTGCTTCGGCGACGAGAAAGACCGCCTGTTCCGCGACGTCGCGTTCTTCTTTTTCCAACAGCTCGTCGATGCGTATGATCAAGTTGGAAAGAGGATGAAGCCACGTGAACCAAGGATCGTTCATGACCAACTGGAGCAATTGACCGGTCGAGTCGATGCGTCCATAAATTCGCTCGAAGGTGATCTGTTCCGCCACGATGAGCGCCTTATGCAATTTCAAAAGACCCTGCCGGACGTTCACCAGCGCGTGGCGGAGAGACGTGGGAGGCGGCATTCGCGTTTGTTTCGAGGAGAGCGCCATGAAAATATTGTAACAGGTTGTCGGACGACGGGGCCGTAACAGCACGGCATCGTTTCTTTTTCGCGTCCTTGCAGATTCTTATCGGTTGCTCAGGGTCGGGACTGTAACGGAACGCCGGAAAAATTTCCAGGAGGCGAGGTACGCGAAACCGATGGGGGGAAGTGGCTCCTGGATTGGCGATTTCAATTGAAGCGTTGTCGGGATGAACGGGATGGTGACGTCGTTACCGTACGCTGACGAATCGTCCTTGAGCCGTGCGTCTGAGTTCGTCGATGTCTTCGTGTCTGGTGACAGAGAGCGGAACGGTCTGGGACAATTCCTCGATCAACAAATCGGTTGTCAGCGAGGTCCTTTGATGCAGGGCACGATAAAGAGACGCCACCACGGCCTGTTCGATTTCGGACCCGCTGAAGCCGTCGCTCGCGCTGGCCAGTTTGGTCAGGTCGAAGCGCGTCACGTCCTGCCTTCGAAGGCGTAAATGAATCTCCCAAATGGCCTTCCGTTCTTCATCGTCGGGCAAGTCCACGAAAAAGATCTCGTCGAATCGACCCTTGCGAAGCAATTCGGGCGGCAAGGCCGAAAGATCGTTGGCGGTGGCGATGACAAAGACTTCCTGTTTTTTCTCTTGCAACCAGGTGAGGAAGGCGCCGAACAGTCGGCGGCTCAAACCCGCGTCGGCCTCACCGCCCCCGCGTCCTCCCGCCATGGCCTTTTCGATTTCGTCGATCCAGAGCACGATCGGCGACAAGGATTCGGTCGTCTCAATCGCTCGGCGGAAGTTTTTCTCCGATTCGCCGACGAATTTATCGAACAGCCGGCCCGCGTCGAGTTTGAGCAGCGGCAGTTGCCATGAGCGGGCGATGGCCTTTGCCGCGAGCGATTTTCCGCAACCGGGGACGCCCACCAGCATGATGCCGCGGGGAGGCGAGAGATTGAGCGCCTTGGCCTCTGCTGTAAACCCCACCTTTGCCCGGTCTAGCCACGACTTCAAGTTGGCAAAGCCGCCCAGCTCGAATCGATTGTCTTCAAGGGGATAGTATTCCAGCAGCCCTCCGTCCTTGATGAGTTGGATCTTGCGCTTCATGATGATCTGAACGGTCGAGGCGGAGAGACGTCCGTCCTCGACGAGACATTGCGTGACGACCTGGCGGGCTTGGTGAAGCGTGAGGCCGCGCAAGGCGCGGAGCACGGCTTCGTGCTTGTCGGTTCCGTCATTCGTCGTTGGACCGGTGTCGGACCGGCCGGCTTTGCTCCGCGTGTGCCCGACCGCGCCGCTCGGTTGCGGCGCCAGCCTCGGCCCGAGCGAGAGAAGCAGATTGCGGAGCATGGATCGCAGTTCATCGGCATCGGGCAATCGCAGTTCGAGTCGAACCGCAAAACGCTCGATGTCGGGCGGCAGGATGAGGGGATGGCCGGTGATCACACAGGTGGCACGCGATCGGGAGAATACGGCCGCCACCTCTCGAAGCTGGCGCGCGACTTGTAGGTCCTGCAGATGGGGCGCGAGATCCTTGAGCCAAAAGACCGCTTCGACCGTCAATCCGTGCAGGTGTTGGAGCATCGCCAGCGGCGCCGCGGTCAATTTGCTGAGCGTCGGCCCGTCGGATCGGGTCAGCCCTCTGGTGAGCGACCATTCGAACAGCGGCATCCGCTCTTGCGCCGCGACCGACTGAAGCAAGGCCGACACGCGATCTTCTTCCACCGTGTCGATCACGATGAGCGGGTGGGAAGAACGGATCAGCGCACGGAGGTCGTGCGTGCCGGTCGGAGGACTCATCAAGGAATCATGGTAGCACGAGGGGCAAGTGCGACGAAGAAAACGAACAATTGCTACGGATCGCCACGAGGCGGGCGTCCGACGGGGTCGGCTCCTGATTGCGATGATTTCAGTTGCGACGATTTCGAATGAAACTCGATCAGGGCATGAGGCCGGCGTGGCCAGGATGATTCAGAGAGCGCAAG
>JAIWOH010000041.1 GCA_020216985.1 Nitrospira sp. | reverse complement strand
ACCGGTTGATGATCGGCTCCGGCGTCACGTCCTGCCGGGCGTGTCGAGCGCCTTGTTGATTTCACCGATCAGGCGGCGCTCGATTTCCGCCGTCTCCTCCGCGCCGACGGCCAGGACACGCCCGCCCTGGGCGATCTTTTCAAATTCCGCCTTGACGGCGAGCTTCGTGGCGTTGCCCGGCGCCGCTTGAAGGGAGACGAGATATTGGTTGCGAAAGCCGGCGACTTCCAGCGAGGCGGGGGATGAGATTTTGCGGTCCGTCACGTACACGGCCCGTTGATCGGTTCTGAAGCCGGCTTTGATCTGATAGCCGTTTCTCGCCAAGGCCTCTTCCGTTATTTTGGCGATGGCGTCCAGAGGGCGGGGAATGGTCTCGAACTGAGCTCCCTTGTCGTCGACCTTGATGGACAGGGCCGCTTGGGCCTGGGCTGTCCGTTGAATCTCTGCGCTCATCCGCTTGACCTGCGCGAGCTGGGCCTCCAGTTGTTCATTCAGGCGGGCGGTCGCTTCTTTGGCCGATTCGGTGGCTTGTTTGGCGTCGCGGAGTTCCTGGTTCAGCAGATCGATTTGCTGCTGCATGACGCGATTGCCGTCTTGAAGCGAGGTCAACAAGGATTCTTGCTTGGCCACTTGCTTCTTCAGCGCTTCGTTTTCCGCCTTGAGAGGAGCATCGTTCGGGCTGCAGCCGACGAGGGCCGATGAAGGGGCGAGCAGTCCGATAATCAGCAGGCGACGAAAAGTATGAATGGTCCGAAACATAGAAAAGGTCTCCCCCAAAAGCCGCCCGATTATCCATGCTTTCCAGCAGGTTGTCCATGCCCGAGCGTTTGACCGCCGCGGAAATGGCCTTGTATGCTTCGACCATGAGAAAGCTCGTGGCCATCCTGACGGTGGGATGCTGGCTGTGGTTGCCGTGGCAAGCGGCGTTCGGTGACGAGACGGGCGGGAGCGTGGTGGAAGCGCCCGCCGAGGATTATCCCCTGTATGATCGGGCGATCGAGCGGCTGTTCCTCACCTCCCGCACGCGATTGCTGTTGATCGAGCGGATGACCGTCGCACGGCTGTCGCCGAATCAAACGGAGCCGATGACGGTCGATTGGTTTTACGAACAGGATTATTTCATGGGCCGTCTTTCAAGGGAGCTGGCGCACGACTTCGTCCACGTGAACCGCGCGGCCGCTCGCCTTGAAGGGCGGTTCCGTATCGGCGTCCCGTATCGATTTTTGTCGAATGGATTGATCGAAGAGCCGGAAGTCCTGTCTATGAAGGCACTGAAGGCCGGGCGCTTGGCGCAGATGTCGATACCATCGTCAGGGCACCTGGCTTTTTCGAGGGTCGGACGCACGTTGCGCAACGATCAGGCATTGCTTTATGTGGAACAGGTCCGGCCTGACGGCACCGGCGCCGGTTTTCTCGTATGGTTCGAGCGAAAGGGCTTGGATTGGAAAATCCTCGAGACGGATGTGGTATGGACCATCCGTGACGAGAACAGTGAAGAAGAGGAGTTCCCGTAGCTTGCGGCGATGGATGGAAGAGCGGTAGCATGAGGCGCCCATGTCCGGACTGATTCGAAAAACCTTCGCCGTTCCACCGCTCGGGTGCAACTGCTCGATCATCGGCGATCCCGTGACGAAACAGGCGATCATCGTCGATCCCGGCGGGGATCCGGAGCGGATTCTTGGAGAAGTGCGCCGGCTCGGGCTGACGGTGAGCCATATCCTGCACACCCATGCCCATTTCGATCATTTTCTCGCGGCCGGTTTATTGAAAGAGGCGACAGGAGCGATTCTGTGCCTGCACCAGGACGATCTCGATCTCTGGAAGAATCTCGACGTCCAATGCCGGCTGTTCGGGGTGCCGTCCTCGATCGTTCCATTGCCGGAGTGTTGGTTGAAGGATGAAGAACGATTGTTGGTCGGGGAGATTCCTCTTCTCGCGCTCCACACGCCCGGTCACACGCCGGGGTCGATGAGTTTCCATGTTCCGCATGAAAAATTAGTATTGGCGGGAGATACTCTCTTTCGCGGCAGCATCGGCCGTACCGATCTCTGGGGCGGCGACTATAACGCCATCGAACAATCGATCAGGGAGCGGCTTTACACGCTCGACGACGCCACGGTTGTCGTGACCGGGCATGGAGCGGAAACCGAAATCGGGTGGGAAAAAGAAACGAATCAGTTCATCCGGGCTTCGTAAGCGGATCGTCCAAGCGTCCCGTCACTCCCTCGCCATACGCTCTTTGAGCCGTTCAAGCCGTTTCTCGGTGGATTGTTTGATGAACGCCATGTTCTCGGCCAGGTGCCGGCGGGCGTCGATTTTTCCCTCCTCCCGGCGTTTTTGCTGATCGAGTCCGAATTGAGCGATGATCGGTCCGTCTTGTTCGTTCAGTTCTTTCCATATGGCGGCGCAGCGGGATTGTTTGGCGGGCGGGTACTTGTCACAGGGCGGGTCGGCCGCCGATGCGACAGACGCCACGACGGTTGCCGCCATGATCAGCATGGTCAGGTTTCCCCACGAGTGGCTCATAGAATCTCCAGTCAAGCGATCGGTCGTATTCGGCACGATAGCATAATTTGAGCGATTGTGCAGAACCATCAAGACGAGCTGCGTTAATTCTCTTTTGTCAAAGAGACCGCCGGTTCACCATAATGGGTGGAAGGGCTGCATCGAGAAGGTGGTATCGGGTTCGTAAGACGGTCTGGGCTTCGACAATTGAGCAGGAAACGAATCGGACGGTGTCGCCGGGACCCAATTGAGCGGCGGAAGGCAAATCAACCGAAATGACCACGGCGATGGGGGGATAGCCCCCGGTGGTCTGGCGATCGGCCATGAGAAGGATCGGTTGCCCGTCGGCCGGGACTTGCAACGTGCCCGTCACCGTGCCTTCTGAGATGAAGTAGTGTGCACCTGCGCGAGGGAGCGGGGGGCCTATCAACCGATACCCCATGCGATCCGACTGAGGAGCGACCGTGTAAACGGAATAGAGGAGAGTGGAGATTGCCGTGTCCTGGAATAATTCGCGACGGGGATCGAGAACGATGCGCAGGATCATGGATCGGTCATAGCGAGGCAGCAATCGATCGGGCAGCCGTCGTCCGACCAACCGCCCGGCGTCACCGTCAAATGGGCCGCCAAACAGAAGATCCCCCGCTCGCAACGGACGCCCGTCAAGTCCGCCGGTTTGGCTCGGGCAATGGGTCGAACGGCTTCCCAGGACCGCCGGTACGTCGAATCCTCCGGCGATGGCGAGGTAACAACGGAACCCGACGCGCCGCGTGCCGAATCGAAGTCGGCCGCCGCGCCGAACATTGAGACATTCCCAGAGGGGGATGTCGCTTCCGTCAAGCGTCGGAGAGAGGTCCGCTCCGGTGACGGCCAGGCGTGCGTCGTCACGAAAAAAGAGCTCGGGACCCTTAAGGGTACATTCGAGCACGGCCGCTCCGTCGGGGTTCCCGACAAGGCGATTGCCCACGATGGCCGCGAAGCGGTCCATCACGCCGGAGACCGGCATGCCGTAGCGTTGGTATCCGTGCCGTCCCAGGTCTTGGACGGTTGTGAGCCAGCCCGGTTTAACGACGTCGATCTGGGCCCGTTTGCGTTTCATCCTCTTCTCGATCCGGGAGATGGCCGTTAAAGACGTGTCGGAGGGGCGAGTCGGTATCCCGCCGATTCAAGTTCCGTTCGAATGAGGCGGGCGAGTTCGACGCTCCGCGGCGTGTCAGCATGGATGCACAGACTGTCGGCGCGGAGGAGCACGCGATACCCTTCGGCACTGGTCACGAAGCCGTCAAGGATCTCGCCCAATCGGCGGAGAATGTGTCGATCGGTCGTGAGCAGGGCATCGGGATGAGAACGAGGCACGAGGGTGCCGTCGGCCCGGTAGGCGCGATCGACAAAAGCTTCTCGTACGACTCCCAGGCCGGCTCGCTCCGCGCTCGCGATCAAGACGGAACCGGCGGGAGCGACGATCAGCAGCCGGCGATTGAAGGCCGCCACGGTTTGGACGAATGATTCGGCGGCGTCACCGTTCCAACTTACGAAGTGATAGAGCGCGCCATGAGGCTTGACGTGGCGCAGAGGCAGACGTTCTTCTCTCAAGACCTGCGACAGGGCGGAGAGTTGTTCGAGGACCAATGACGCCACTTCATCGAGGGATGCGCGACGGTCGTCTCGGCCGAAGTCCCCCTTGTCGGGAAAGCCAGGATGGGCTCCGATCGCCACGCCATGTTCGGCGGCCAGTCGTGCGGTCCGGCGCATGAGGGTCGGATTGCCGGCGTGTGCGCCACAGGCGATGTTGACCGATGTGATGAGCGGCATCAGTTCGGCTTCGCGGAGCCGAAATTCTTCGCCGTCGTACTCACCGAGGTCGCTGTTGAGGTCGATCGTGTTCATGAGCCATTTCACAGCTGAGCCGTTCGAACTCAGTCTCATCAATTGATCGGAATCGGACCTGGTCGCCCGGCTTGAGTAAAAAGGGATCGAGGCCGGTCCGGCGATACAGGGAGATGGGGGTTCGGCCGATCAGTCTCCAGCCTCCCGGAGTCGCGATCGGATAGATGCCGGTCTGGCGGTTGGCGAGGCCGACCGATCCGGGCGGGACGCTCGGGCGTGGCGTCGGGAGTCGAGGCATCGCCAATTTTTCGGGGAGCAATCCCAGATAGGGGAAGCCAGGGGTGAACCCAAGCATATAGACACGATAGCAAACGGAGGCATGCAAGGTGATGACCTCCGATGGTTCCAGTCCCGCGAAAGACGCTACGCCTTCCAAGTCTGGCCCATGGTCGCCACCGTACAAGACGGGTATGTCGTGCAGCGCCCCCTGTGACCCCGCTTCATGCGGATACGGGCAAGGCAGGGCCAGCAACCGGTCGGTCAGGGCGGTCAAGTCCCACTGAATCGGATCGTAATGAACGGTGATCGACCGATAGGTCGGGACGACGTCCACGATGCCGTTCCAACCTTGCTCGATGATCCTGTTCGCATAGGCGACGACGAGGGCGTTGACGTCGGGATCGATCGCCTCCCCAAGTTCCACGGTGACGGCCGAGTCTCCGAGCGGAATGAGACGCATGACGCGAGCCAAGGCTGGCCGGGGGCGACGTGTATTGCTGTCGCGCCCGGCTTCAGCCGTTTGAATCGCCGGTCATTTCTTGACGGCGGCGTCGACCGAGAACGGCGGCGTAAACGTGTCCAACAAGTTTTCGATGGCGGTCGCCGGAATGGCCGTGGGAATGAATTTCGGGTATTCCTGACACTCGACCTCTCCGTTCGGCTCCACGTAAAGCCTGGACTGAACCTTGAAGGCTTTGATCGGCTGCGCCTTGGGCGTCGGCACATACACTGTTTTCCCGTCCGCACCGACGAAAGACCAAAACGTCTCGTCTCGTACCGCTTCTTTTGTGACGATTTCGTCCAAAGCGGCGACGGCTTGACCGGTTTTATGGTCGCACCGTCGGTTGTCGAAATACAGGTTGACCGGATTCCCGCTTCCGGCGATCTTGTTCTTGAAGATGGAAAGAACGAAGACGGAGTCGCCGACTTTGAACGGAACAAGGGGCAGCTTAAAGAAGGGACCGGCAAACTCGACGATGGGGCCGAGCGTCTTTCCCTTCGCGTCCACCATGACCAGCGACTCAACCGTGCCGGCTTCGGCGGGAGGGTGCGACGTCATGCCGAATAAGAGAGCCGACGCCATGGTCACAGCCGCGACACCGTTCACTGCTTTCATGCCATACCTCCATGTTGTAGTTATGGCGCCGACCAAGGGCGCCTCTGATTGACGATAGGATCGCTCGCGGTTTCACAAGCGAGTCGCATTCTAGGAGATCGATACCATGGGCGCAAGACGTTGACGACAGGTCGGCCGTTCCTCGGAAGTTTGTGGGGGTTGCGAAGAGAGCTAGCTGCGAGTGACACCTTCGATGAGCAGAGATGGAGAAACTTCCGGCTGTTCGACCGTGACGGGCAGCGTCTGGATGTCGGCGGTGGGCTCCGCTTCAAAAGGATGGGTTCCCATGTCGCTGAGTCCCTTGAAGTAGGCCTCTTCTTCTATCAGCAACACCGGTGTGCGGACATCACCGATGAGGACGGCTTGCTTGAGGAGATGGATTTTTTGGCTTGCCGTGACGGTTCCTTTAATCTTGCCGCTGCAGATTAATGTGCCGACATTGAGCGTGCCGCGAACGACCGCGTGCTCGCCGATCATGATCGTTCCCGTCGTGTGAATATCGCCTTCGAAGCGGCTGTCGAGTTGAACGACGCCCTCGAAACGGGCGATCCCTTTGAAGACCACATCCTTGCCGAGAATGGTGAACGGTTCGCCGTTCGGTTTATCCATCCATTTCTTGCTTTCCCACATGGCCGCCTCGCCCATTAAGAGAATCGTCGGGTCTGCTCGGCGGTAATTGAGCAATACCCATGCCTTCTCAGTGTGAAGCGAATAGGAGCGGTTTCAGCTGACTTTATGTATAACGCTCGTTCGCAAAGCCGCGCGGCGTTCGTAGGTCATTGACGACATGGTCCTACACTTCTTTAGGGGAGAATAACGACAGTATTGCGGAGGGGGAGTCGGGGCGGTCGCACGAGGCGCTTATTTCCCCGACGACTGTCTCAGCCGTTCCAGTTCAGCTTCTTGCTCGGCCAGTTTTTTTTGCATGGCTTTTAACTCTTCTCTGAAGGCGCGCAGCTCCATGTCGGTTGCACCCGGCATCGGTTGCGCCGGTTGTCCGCCGATTGCCGGGGTCGGGGAGACAGATTGAGCGGCGAATGGCGAGGCGAGGAGTCTGTTGAGAAGTTGGTAATCGACGACCGCCGTTCGGTCATCCGATCCGCCGAACCAGCTCGATGAGCCGATTTCCCTCCGCAACGCCTTTTCGGGAATAAATCGCACTTCGCGATTGCGCAGGCCGTCAGGATCGGGAAGCTGGTGGGGTTGTGTCTTGTCGATTTTTCCGGGGCGGTACCGATAATGTGTCAGCGTCAAGTTGAGGGAAAGTCCCTCCGCGAAGAGATACCCCGCGGTGACTTCCCTGACATCCTGTCCTTTGGACGCGCGAACCTGCCCTTCCGGCGCGTAATACAATCGGAACGCGACCTGTTGGTTCGGAGCGGCCTGCGCGAGCGCGGCGGAAATGTGCGGCGCCAAGAGTGCGATGTCATCTTCTGAAAAGGTCCTGATGTCGCTCAGGTTGGCCGCCATCAGGGCTTTGCCGAGCAACAGCACCAGCCCCGGTTTCTCTTTGGTATGAACGCCGCGCAAGACGTTGGCGATCGTCGCTTCATCGAGCTTAATGGGGTGAGCCGCTTGGAATGATTTATCCCGTACGGTCTCAAGCAACACGGCGCCCCGACTCTCTTCGTAAACAGTGGTGACAGGGGTCTTCATGCCGGCACAGCCGGCGAGAAAAAACGTGAGACATCCCGTCACAAGAACAAAGCGAAAAGAAGAGACAAGCGGGCGATCAACGACGCGCATGGTCATACTCTTGGTTGACGGGTTAAAAAAGAACACAGCGCGACAGTCTAACAAAAAGGGTCTTCTTAAAACAAACGCGCACAAGACTCATTGTGCCCATGACGATCGTTGTCTCGAGAGAGAAGCTCATCTGCCGCTTCTCTGTCTGATTGGGGTCAAGCCGTGAAGAATGATCGGCGTGGTCGCGTACCTTAACAGAAAGCAGGTCTGTCAGACATCACTCAGTTGTCTTAAAAGGACGAGATCCACCCCCGTTCATTCCCAACGTTTCACAAAGCACGTCAGGTCATCGGCTCAATCGTTGGTCCCAGAGCTGTCCCCTCGATTGCCGCCGTAGAACGCTCATTGAAACCAGGCGCACCGATCAACTCGGAATTCGGATGGTTTAGTTTTTTTAAGAGGATTTCGCGCTGTTTGGCGGCAAGGGAAGAAAAACGGAAGAGCCGACCCCGGATGCCCTAGAATCGGCTCTTCGTAAGAAAGTCGTCGATTCTTGATCGATTGTTCAATTCAGTACTGCAACTGCAAGGCGACGTGGAACGAATCGACCTTGTCTCCCGCCGCAGAGGGGGAAAAACTCCCCGCAGGGCCTCCCTTCGTTTTGAGATCGCCGTAGGTATAATATGCGGATATTCTCGCATTAAAGCCGTCGATCACGTAATTCACGCCGCCCTCCCATTCTTGACGCGTTGAACTGTTAAGAGGATTGACGGAGGTGAAACGGGCATAGGGTTGGAATTGACCGATCCCTACCTTCGCGGGAATCAAGTACAATCCATAGACGGTCCATGAGTGGCCGTTGAAGATACAGAAACAATCCACCAATCCGGTCACCGGCGACACAGCGGTAAATGCGTCAAGTGCATATCGAGCCCAGAATCGCTTGAATTCTCCATTAAACGTGAAGACGCCCCAGTTGTTTGGAAGCACCTTTTCCACCAAAAGATCAATGGACATGCCAGTGAAATCGCTCACGCCGAACGCCGCGTTGACGTTGCCTGCTCCGTCTTTCTGGTGTTGCCCGCTGATCGCGATGGCCAGGATATCACCGGCCGTCCCAAAATAGGTGCCGGACGTGTAATAGCCCGGAGAGGTTTCGTCGTTCAGCAGGTTCCACTGCAAGCGTCCGGTGTACATCAAACTGCTCCCGCTGTTTGCGGCGGCTCGTAACCCCTGAGACACGGAAACCGCGTACAATAAATGGGTGCCCATGGGATGAATCTTTCCCCAGAGAGTCGCGCCGTTATCACGACCATAGAGTCCTGCCCCGTTGTCGAAATTTGAGCTGAAGTCCGCCGGGAAAAACGGAGTTCTGAAACCCGCATAGGTCGCATGATAGAAAGGACCGTTCAACTCGCCGCGCTCGCTCGGCAGCAACAGCCGTCCAACCCAGATGTTGAACTTTTCATCAAACTCGAATTTCCCGATCGCGTCCAACAGTCCAATAGTCGAGTTTCCACCGAAGATAGTTGCTCCTCCAGCAACCCCGCAGTTGAAACACTCTGTGTTGAACTCGAACCCGACGTACTTGTGAATTTTGCCGTTAATATAGATTCGAGCAAAGTCTATCTTGAAATCATTGGTGTAGTGTCCGGCAGGCGAGGCGCCTTCCACCGCGTTAAAACTTGTCTTGAAGCCCATTCCGATTGAAATCCACTTGTCATCATCGGCCTTGATCGTTCCCCCTGCATAACCATCTTCAGGCATCATGGCCCCAATACCAACTATCACGGCCAGGAGAGTCCACGAAACCACACACCTCCTCCACCACCTTACTAGATCCATCTTCATGATGGCGCCTCCTTTGTGGTAGTGATTAAAGATGCTTTACAGATCCTGCCCGTTCATTGTTGATGAAAAGGCGGGATCCACCTGGATGCACAGGGACACACTCGTGTCGAAAAAATGGGTTTATTCCAAAGGCCGTGCGAAGTCTCTTCTTCATTACGTAGGGGCATCGGAAGTCTACGATCAAAACACTTGTCGTAACAGAGGATGGGAGGATGGGATGCAAGAGACCGATGTCCATATCCATGGCTGAGGTCTCTCTTTTTGTTGGGAAGTTCGAGGTGGGGGGGAGTGTATAGAAACCGGTGAAATCTGTCAATCCGTCAATCCCTCAATGTATTGAATCATCGACGATTGTGGCGAGGAGCCGATCTCGCATCGTCACTTGCTGTGCCTGTGATCCGGGTTATCAATGGGATGTTGGATGGAGGGAGCCTTGCTAAGAAGTCAGACGGTTCCGGAGCGATCGATGATGCTCTGTAGATTTTTGTTATGCAATTTTGCCGTGCGGCGGCCTGAGCGTATTTTTCGGTATGCGAACAACATTGTTCCGCATGATATTGAATTCGAGGAAGAGCGCTTGACAGGCTGGAAGATCTTTCTTTATAAGGGCCATAGCGCTGGAAAAATAGGAAAAATCGGATGGTCGGTCATGATATCGAATTCTGAGGATGACCGAGGTATTTCAAGGAGCAGGAAGGGCATTATTCAAAATACAACCAACAGCCTTATTGGCGT
>JAIWOH010000040.1 GCA_020216985.1 Nitrospira sp. | reverse complement strand
ATTGGGTCGAGCAGCGCATCCCCGCCAAGAACCGGTCGGTGTGAACGGCATACCCCCGCTTGTGACACGGAAACGATCGCGTACTCACTTTGGCCTTGATGGAATCGAAGCGGTCGGCCGTGTCGGTGCGTTGCGGCTTGCCTTTGGTGTTCGCGACGGTCGGACAATCCTGACGCGTTCGCATTGCACGACTCCCTGGCATGTGCTTCCTCCCGCGTACCTTGATGACACGGGCGCGGCCTACACGCAGCTGGTCAACCCCTCCGGTGGGTTGGTGGGGGGTGACCGTCTCTCCATTGAACTGAACCTGGATAAGGGGGCACACGTCCTTATTTCCACTCCGTCCGCCAACCGTGTCTATCGATCGGAAGAGAAACCGTCGGAGCAGATTGTCACGATTACGGTCGGATCGGGTGCGATTCTGGAGTGGCTGCCCGAACAGACCATTCCATTTGCCGGATCACGGTTTCGTCAGATCATTCGCGTGCAATTGGAGCCTGGTGCGACGATTATGTTGTGGGATGTTGTCGCTGCGGGACGAATCGCTCGGGGAGAGCGGTGGGCGTTTGCCGCTCTGGAGAATGACGTTCACATTACGACGACTTCTGGGGGGGGGCTTCTGGAACGATATAGGCTTGACCCCGCGACGGACTTGGGACAAGTCGGGCTGGCGGAAGCATGGAATTACGTTGCGTCGCTCTACGTGGTCGGTGACTCGATTCCACCGGAGGCCTGGAATCGGCTGGAATCGAAAGCGGCGTCTCTACTGGATGAACGGCCGGGGCAGGTGCTGGGGGGAGTCTCGACACCGGCCGCGCCCGGTCTTGCCGTCAAACTCTTGGCCAAGGCGGCTCCGGACTTGAACCGAATCTTCGACGCGCTGTGGGCGGCTGTGCGTCTGGAATTATGGAATCTCCCCGCCGTGTCCTTGCGAAAGTATTAAGCCGCTGCCCCCAAGGCTTGGCATCATCCGCCGGACACAGTCCGAAGCCCGGAACCCTTTGCCGTGGGATCGCCGGCGGTTCGGAGTGACCAGGCCAGCCCCAGGAATGAAAGCGTGGCGATTAGCCATTTGGATGGGTCGAAGTTGTACCACCGCGGGCCGTTGCGATAGTCGCTCGGGTAGGTGTGGTGATAATTGTGATACCCCTCGCCGAACGTCAACAATGATACCAGCCAACTGTCGCGGCTCGAGTCAGTTTGGCTGTGCGGCTGGCGTCCCCAGATGTGGCAGATCGAATTGATGCAAAATGTGGAATTGAGGACGGCGAACGTTCGGCCGATGCCCGCCAGCATGAAACAGCTCAGCCCCCCGCGCCACCCCCCGTACAGCAATCCCGCCAGAAACGGCAGCGCCAGGCCCGACAACACGATCGGAACGTAGTACCGATGTTGCCACATGACGATCGGATCCTGCCGGAGTCGCACCGCGTATTTTTCATCGGTGTACCGTTGTCCCACCAAGAGCCACCCGCAGTGGCTGTACCAAAATCCGCGCGTCGCGTTGTAAGGGTCGGCTTCTTGATCACAGGCCGCATGGTGCCGGATATGGTCGGCTCCCCACTTCAGCGCCGAGTTTTGGAGCGCCCATCCGCCGGCGATCAACAACACCGCCTTGACCCAACCGGGACAGGCAAAGCTGCGGTGCGAAATCAAACGATGGTAGCCGACGGTAATGCCCAGCCCGGTGACCACGTACAATAGACCGAACATCGTCCAGTCAAGCCGACTGTACCCGTAGAGATATCCGAAGAGGGGGACGCCAATGACCGTCGCGGCCACGATCAGACAGAAGAGAAACACCGTTGCAAACTGAGGATAGGCACGCCGTGGACCGGTCGAAGCTTGATCGGAAAGCCCTGAGAAAAAAGGACCGGATGGTGAAGAGGCTTTGGAACAATTTGATGCGTGAACCATGCAGGTGAATCGGACTCTGGATTCCCTTTGGCGCAAAAAAGAAAACCGGCAACGAATCGACTGCACTTTAGCAGGTTGCCGGCCGATTCGCCATTCATTTTTTATCAGGTCGGGTGTTCGACGGCGAATCATGTCATGCGCCATGCGGGAATTTGTGATTGGGAGTGAGAGCCGTCTTCAAGAAGAGCGAACCTGAAAGAAATTCCATGCGTGCAGTTCTACCGAAATTTTTGGTCTTGTTTGCAAAGGCGGGGTGCGGTAATATCCCTCCAAGTCAACGAGTCCTAGGCCAGTCTTTCCGGCACGGTGCCGATCGTCGAGACACAATCCAGCGTAGGCTGTTCCCGTGTGTCGATCGGGGGGATCCGGGAGAGGACTCCCTAGGGACGCAATGGGACCCCTAAGTCCATCACAAGGAGGCAATGTTATGAAGCGTTCGTTATCGATCATGTTGGGCGTGGTAGCCGTCGCCGTGGTGGCGGCGCCTGTCGCGTCGTTTGCAGGCGGGACGATTTCCGGCAAAGTCACCTATGCCGGAAAGTCCGAGCAGAAGGAGTTTCTCTTCTCCAAATTCCCCAACCCGAATTTCTGTAACAAGATCCCGACCAAGGGCTTGGCGGAAGGGGATAAGCGGTTCATCAGGACGATCGAAGTGGGTAAGGACGGCGGTTTGAAGAACGCGATCGTTGCGGTGGTGGATATCGAAGACAAAGCATTCATGGACGGCTATGCCGGCACTGAGGTTAAGGCGGAGTTCTGTGATTTCCAGCCGTTCAGTGGCATTGTCGTCAACAATCGGCCGTTTAAGGTCGAAAATTTCGATGCCGATCCGGACGATCCCAAATCGGTGGCAGGCGTGCTTCATAACCCGCATAGTTTTGTGGTGAAGGGAGCGACTTCCGCGACCGGCTTCAACATCGGTCTTGCCAAGAAGGGCGACAAATTGGAAAAGCCGGTGGTGTTCCGCGGCGGCGCGGAGAAAGAGGGCTATTTCCGTTTGCAGTGCGATCAGCATGAGTTCATGCAGTCCTTCTTTCTTCCGGTGAACAATCCGTACTACGCGGTGGCGAAGGAAGACGGTTCGTTCGAGATCAAGGATGTTCCGGCCGGTAAACATAAGGTGGTGGCTTGGCATCCGTTCGCCGGGAAGGCCAAGAAGATCGAGTTTGAGGTCGACGTGACGGATGGTGGAACGGCCAACCTCAAGGCCGAGATCAAGTAAACGACTTCTCTCAATCACGGGTCTCGTCGAAAGGCAGCGGTTGGTCCGCTGCCTTTCGTGTTTTTGCGGGAAATCGGGTCCCCTCGCTCCTTGCCTTTCGATTTCCGATCTCGGTAAGATCCTTTCTTTCTCCGGCATTCTGGTGACAGGGGAGACGTGTGTCGCGAGAGCTTTCGCTCGCCGAGATTTTTCAACTCGGCTACTACTGGGAAACGAAAATTTTATTGACCGCGGTGACGTTGAACGTGTTTTCCGCACTGGACGGCACGCCCAAAACCGCCGGTGAAGTCGCAGGCCTGATCGGCGCCCATGAACCGACGCTCCGCCTTTTGCTGAACGCCCTTGTGGCCATGAAATTACTCACCAAAGAAGGCGATCGATATGGCAATTCGTCGGTCGCGGACAAGCATCTTGTTACAGGGTCGCCCCACTATGTGGGGCACTTGCTGCTGCTTCATGACGCGGAATGGAACAATTGGGGCAAGTTGGAAGAAACCGTTCGCACGGGGAGGCGGGCGGTCGATCGACACGTGTTCGAGACCGATCCGGAATTAGGCGGCAACGTCTTGGCCGTATTGGATCGAATCGGCCAGCAGAGCGGCCCGGAATTGGCGAGACGCCTTGGATTGAGCGGGCCTGTTCGTCTGTTGGATTTGGGGGGAGGGGCCGGAACGAACGCGATCGCGTTTTGCGAAGTGTATCCTGATTTGACCGCGACGGTGTTCGACCTTCCGACCACGCTCCGACTGACTGAGAAGACGGTAAAAGAAAGAGGGTTGGCCTCGCGGATTGCCCTGCTTCCCGGCGATTTTAACCGGGACCCTCTCGGCGGCCCCTACGACGTCGTGTTGATGTCCGACGTGTTGCATTACCAGACCGATGAAGCGAACGAAGCGTTGGTCGAAAAAGCATTTGCGCACCTCGCCCCCCAAGGGCGATTGGTCATCAAGGATCGTTTCCTTAATGAAGCCGGAACCGGTCCCGCATGGACGACGGCGTTCGCCGTGCACATCCTGGTGAACACTCAGGCCGGGAGTTGTTATCGATGCAGTGATGCGGTGAGATGGATGACGAAGGCCGGGTTTGCCGATATCACGGAGTTGGAAAAAACGGCTGTCGTCCAGGGCGTCAAGAGTCGGGCGATCTGACGTATGGCATGCGACGCGGCAACGAATAAGCCTGGTGCTTTGAACCGAAGCAGGCGGCGAACGATCTGACGAGAGAGAGCCGACGATGGATTGGCTGCGGGAGTCTGGATTTTTTGGCACACATGCCACGGTGGGGGCGGACTTGAGCCAATTGATGGCGACGCTCTTTACCGTTTTGTTCATCGTCGGATGGGTGCAGGCTCGCAAGCAACACACCGATGCGCACCACTGGTTGATGTTGGGCGGCATGATCTCCATGGCCGGTTTCTTTGTGGTCTATTATCTGTTTCGCCAGCTCGGCGTCTTGGCGTTCGAGGGGAAAGAAGGGTTCGGCGGTTCTCAGGAACTGTACGACCGCGTGTTTGTCCCCGTGCTGATTCTTCATATTACCCTCGTCATTGTCGGTCTTATCATGGCGGTGTATCTCATTGTCCTCGGCTTTCGAGTCCAAACGTTTGTCGGCGGAAAACGGCGGCTGAAAGCCGGCCCCAGGCAAGCTTCATGGGGTGCGATCGCCAAGCTGTGGACCGCCGTCGGCGGCTTGATAGGAACGTATCTTCTCTATCTGCACCTGACAGACCGCCTTTCAATGCGGAGGTCCAGTGTCTGGATCGCGTTCATGCTCATCTTTACGGTGGTTTTGCTGATGGAGATGGCGATTCAACGGATATGGCCGGACGGAGCTCAGCGACATCGGGCGCTCGGCCGGTTCACCATGGTAATCTACTGCGTGTTGTTCGTGACCGGGAGCTTCACCTACACGATGTTGTACATTCTCTATCCCGGGAAAATCGGATGAGAAGCATTGCGGCGAAGCGACGGCGCAGGGCCGTTGAGCGAGTTGGGGGTTCGACTGCGAGTCGAGTCTTGCGGTCGTTGCTTCGAAAGCAAACGGCGGATACCGGACGATGTTGACCTGCGGCTGTGGGCGGTGGATGCACACGGAGGGGATTGAGGAGCGGGCTTGCGAAGATGGAGCTGCCCAGTGGTTTATTCGATCCGAATGTCGCGGGTGCGGACTGAAGGTGGGCGTTGACGTGCCGGCGGGTAACATCGGCGGATTGGTCGATCGATTGATGTGGACGGACGAGGCGCTGCATCGGTTGGACCGAATGCCGCCGTACCTGGCGCCACTCGTTCGGCGGGAAGCGGAAGAGCGGGCCAGAGCCCGAGAAGCAAGGGTTATTACTTATGACTGGCTGCTCAACCCGTCGTCCGAAGAGCGGATCGAATGGGAGCCGGAAGCGGAACGACGATTGGGAAAAGTGCCGGCCGCCGTGCGGGCGATGGCGAAGGTCGAGCTGGAACGGACGGCGGTCGAGCGAGGGATGAATGTCGTGACCGTGTCGCTGATGGAAGAGGTCAAGGCGAAGTATTTTGGAATGGGAGCTCAGCGGACGTAGGAAGCGGAGACGTTGCGCAGAAATGTGCGACTCATGGTCCGCTTCTCTCCTCAAGCGTCACGTTCGGCGGGGGAAAGATGTTGCATCGGATGGCCTTGCGAGTGCTTCCCAGCTTAAGCCTGGCTGTGACGGAGGAGTCCGTCCGAAAACGGAAACGGCTGATCATGCTTGTGCCGGGCTTGGTCGCCTTCGCGGTGTATCGTGTGGCCAAACACCTGGTGTCGATTGCGGAGCCGCTGACATTGCTCTTGTTGAGCAGTCTGATCGCAATGGCAACGGCCCTGTTCGCTTATCGGATCGGGCGATCCGCCTCTTGGGGGGTGATTGCCCGCCAAGACGGCGGACGTGTTCTCGCGTGGATGGCTTTCTGGATCGGAGCGGTCTACGGCGCGCAGCTCTCGCTGCTGGTGTTGGCGCTGTTGTGGATGGTGGGCTACGACTATCTGCAACATCCGGATGGTCCCGCCATGATGGCGATCATGGTCGCTTGCACGTCGGTGGCGCGGGATGCGTTTGAGATCGGCCATGTGCGCCGGATGGCCGCGATGGGGAGACCGTTTCCCACGTTCCCCGACGGAGCGCCGTTGCGAGACATGATAAGGAGCCGCGCGGTTCAGGTCGGTCTCTGGGTGGCGGCCGGATCGGTGATCGGCGCGGCGGCCGCGTCCCTCGATCACGTGGTCATGGGACAGCAGGCGATCATCGTGCAATTGCTCGCCGTCGCGTTGCTGGGAGGTGCGATCACCTTGTGCGCCTATTTCGGCGGTATGAACGGACGCGCCTCATGGACGGCGCGATTCTCCGCGACAAGCGTATCCGAACTCTTCAAGTATTGGTGGTGGCCGGGGCTTGCTTTTTCGTCCACCTATTATTTGGTCGCGACGGGCGTCGGCCTGTTTGTCGTGCAATGGCCGACCATGGCCCCCGGTTTTTCCGTCGCCGGCGGAGGATTCGTGGGCGGAATGATGGCGCTCTACGGATACTATTTGGGACATCGCCGGCACGTGGAAGAGCAGCAGGGGCAAAGAATCGATGAAGCCCTGCTCCGGTGTCCTTTTGTGATGGGCATTCTTGGAAAAGCAAAACATGTGAGCACGCCGATGCCGACTGCTCCTGGATCAAAGGTGTAGCATGGTTGTTCGGGATCGTTTGCGACGAGAGAAACGGGTGGCGCTCGAGCTGATAGGAGTCGTTGCGACACTGGTCGCCTTGCTGGGGTTCGTCTGCATGGAAGGGGCTTCCTTGGCCGAGGGGGCGCTGGACGTCTATTTCAACACGCCCGGCGTGCCGCAAGGTCCCGCCGCGCCTGCGCCTCATGAAACGGCGTACCCGCAGATCGGCTCCTTCGACAGCCGGGCGCTGGTGTGGTTTGTGACTCAGCAACACACGTATTTCGGCGGGTTTGTGTTGGCGTTGCCGCTCTTTTGCGCCTTGCTGGAATTTCTGGGATTGATGACCTCCAAACCGGCGCTGTCGCTCAGATATGACGGCTTGGCGAGGGATTTGGCGAAAGTGGCGGTGTTGGCGCTCTCCGTGACCGCCGTCATCGGAAGTCTGATGCTCGCGATGTTTATCGGGCTGTATCCGAGTTTCATGACCTATATGGGTGGAACCTTCAAATCGTTTATGCCAGCGTATGCCGCCGTGTTCGTGGTCGAGTCTGTGCTCCTGATCCTTTATTATTATAGTTGGGACCGGATGACCGAGCGGGGCATGAAATGGGTGCACGCGGCCATCGGGGTGGCGACGAACGTCGTGGGGACCGCTCTGTTGCTGCTGGCGAATGCCTGGTCGGCGTTCATGATGGCGCCGGCCGGCGTGGATGCTCAAGGCCGATTTCTTGGGAACGGGTGGCATTTGCTGCATTCCGTCCTCTGGAATCCGCTCAACGTGCATCGGTTTCTGGCCGACATCATGTCCGGCGGAGCGGTCGTGTTGGCGTACGCCTGCTACCGGTTCTTTACCGCAAAGACGACCGAGGAACGGGCCTATTTCGATTGGGTGGGGTACGTTTTTCTCTTCGTGACTGTGTGTGCGTTGTTGCCCATGCCGATCGCCGGGTATTGGCTGATGCGGTCGGTCTTCGCGTTTCGGCAGACCATGGGCGTGACTATGATGGGGGGGCTCCTGACGTGGATGTTTGTCGTGCAGGCGTTGCTGATCGGAGCTCTCTTTTTGGGCATCAATTATTACATCTGGCAAGGCATGGCGCGGCTGAAGGGAGCGGAGCGGTATCAACCCTATTATCAATTGGTGTTCGGGGGGCTCCTGTTGGCGCTGTTTATTTGGCTGACTCCGCATACGCTTCTTGTGTCGGCGGGAGAGGTGAAGGCGATGGGCGGCGCGCAGCATCCGGTCATCGGAAACTATGGAGTCATGTCGTCCAAGAACGGAGCCATCAACGTCATTCTGCTCTGCACCGCCCTCAGCTTCTTGTACATGCGACGGGCGAATCGAACCATGACGGTGCCGTGGGTGACGACGGGCAATATCATCATTGCCGTGTTGTTCGGGGTCGGTCTCGTGAACGTCGTGGGGCTGTCGATTTACGGCTTCTACTTGCCGGCGAACGTTCGCGTGGGATTGTCGGCGCCGCAAGCGCTCACGACTTTTACGGTCATCGTCGTCGGATTGTTGATCAATCGCGCCATGCTGAAGGGGTCGATCGTTCATGGGCCAATCCAATGGGGCAAGATTCCGGCGCGGGGCATGGTCGTGCTGTTCGCCATGGCGGCGGCTTTCAGTTGGGTGATGGGGCTGATGGGCTATATTCGCTCATCCGGACGGTTGGCGTGGCACGTGAGCGAAGTGATGGCCGACGTGTCGCCCTGGGCGTTCACTCCGGACCTGGCGTTCGCCGCGAAAATGGTGACGTTGAACATGGTGGTCTTTTGGGGAGCGGTGCTGGTTCTTTTTTGGATGTGTCAATGGGGTCGGCGACCGGTGATGGGCGAAGAGCGTCATAATACGAATGCGCCGCTGTTGTCGCCGGTCTCTTCGCCGGAAGCCTAATGAAAAAGACGGAGAGGGGCAAGCTGATGCGATGGAACGTGCCGATTCGAACCATGGTCATCACACTTGTGGTGATCGGATTTACCTCCTGGCCCGGCTTCGGTCTGGCGGAAGGTCAAGTCCTGATCTTGGAAGATTTCAAAGCGAAAGATGCCGACGGGTTTCCTTCGCATTGGGAACACGAAAACCAACGGAGCAAAGCAAAAGGTCGCGAGGCCTACAAAGTTCAATCGGAGAACGGCGACGTCTTTTTGTCGGCGAAGGACGCGGGGCAACGGATCAAAAAAAAGAAGATCGATTGGGACCCCAAAGCCTATCCGGTCTTGACCTGGCGATGGCGATTATTGAAGGCGCCGACGGGAACCGAACCTCTCGCCGCCGTCTATGCTTCGCTTGATACTGATCTTCTGTTTATTCCGGTCTTCACGAAATACGTCTGGAGCCCCTCGAAGCCAGAAGGGACGCTCACCGAGGGAGGAATGTTCAGCGGGTCCGAACTCGTGGTCCAAAGCGGGACCGCGATGCTGGGACAGTGGTTCGAGGAGCGCGTGAACGTGTACGAAGATTTCAAGAAGATTCATGGGCATGAACCTGCGGCAAAGGCATGGGGGATCTCGATTGTGGCGGGACCCGGTGTCGAGATTGATATCGGTCCGCTGATGGCGCTTCCGGGAAAATAAATGAGCGAGTCAAGATCGATGAGTCAACGAGTCCGAGCGATGCCGATGGGGAAAGTCCTGGACATTCTTTTGGGAATGGCGGTGATGGGGACCGTCGGAACTCTGATCGGGATGGTCATGGGGTGGGGAGCGTTGCCCGTCGCCATTCTGGTGGGGTTGTTGCTGGGCGGTGTCGTCGGCTTTTTGGGCGGGCGCCGGTTTCTTGTGAGCATTATGACGGGAACGCTACTGGGAGGAGCGTTGGCATGGTTGGTAGCGGGCGTTGAGAGGATTTGGGTGGGCGCGGGCGCGGGCGCCGCGATGGGCGGATTCCTCGGTGTCCAAGTGTCGATGCTGCTGGATTTTCGTGCGGCCAGGAAGGCTTCGTCGGATCGTACCGAGCCGTCGGTGCCGCAACCGTAAACGGCGGGGGAAATGGCGTGGAAAATAGAGGCGTGTTGTATGGATCGATCATTTTTGTCTTTGCGTCGTTTTTTGGACTGATCGGCATGCTGGTCTATGAGTCGTACAAGGCGAGCAAGCTCAAAGAACTTGCGAAATCCGTGACGTCCGAAACTCAGTCGGCGGCGCCGAAAGCGATGCCCCAAGACTATTCGATGTACAAAACGAAAATCGGCG
>JAIWOH010000062.1 GCA_020216985.1 Nitrospira sp. | reverse complement strand
GCGGAATTTGAACCCGGTGCCCTTGCCAGCGGCGGTGTATTGGTTCGGGGCGGGGCTCGTGGGCCTGGCGGGCCTCGCCCGGCGGCGGAGCTAGCGAACCAGTCTGACAAGCCAGTTTGCGAGCCAGTCTCAAGAGCCAGGCCGGATAGCCGAGAGAGAAGCCGCAGGTCCCTGTGGCGCGTGGCGTCTGCTCCCGGCGGACGGTGGTGGCAGCGGCGAGCTCGCATAACTAACAGCGGGGCGGATCTGATGACCGGGCCGGGGGTGACCACCCCCGGCCCGGTTGTGTTTTGCGCATGTGTAGGCTGCGAAGAAAATTGGAAGCATTTGATTTGATAGCACATCGCTCCGATGTGCCGAGCGAGGTCGAAGGCCGAACGGTGCTCTGGGAAGTCGGTTGTTATCCAGTGTGGCCGGTGCTGTTTGACACTGTCGACAGGCTTGTGCTACGGTCGCTCGCCGATTGCGCCGAAGGCGCCCTACACCTCGCTCCCGACCGGTTCGGGGGCCTTTGTCCAGGAGGATTGCCGCATGAGGATCTACGAGTCCTTGTTCATTATTCGTCCGTCTCTTTCAGATGAGGAAACGACCGCGCTCATTGATAAAATGAAGAGCGTGGCCTACAGGGCCGGCGCCCAATTCATCAAGGCCGAGAATCTGGGCAAGAAAAAACTGGCGTATGAAGTGCGTCGCGAGCGAAAAGGCACCTACGCCTATTTCTATTTCAAGGCGCCGAATCAGACGGTGGGCGAGTTGGAGCGGGCCTATCGGCTGGAAGACAACATCATCAAATTTCTCACCGTCCAGCACGAAAAGGAATTGCCGGTGCGACGGCCGTCGGAGCCGGTGGTGCAAGAATCCGTGGGGGTCTGACGGTGGCGGGATTTAACAAGGTCATTCTGCTGGGCAATCTGACCAGGAATCCCGAACTGCGCTATACGCCGAACGGGACGCCGGTGGCCGGTTTCGGCCTGGCGGTGGGCCGCCGGTTCAAGCAGGGAGATGATCTGAAAGAAGAGGTCTGTTTCGTGGATATCGTGGTGTTCGGCAAGCAGGCGGAACATTGCGGCCAGTATCTCAGCAAAGGCAACGGAGTCATTGTGGAGGGGCGGCTTCAGCAGCGACGATGGGAAACGGAAGACGGTCAGAAGCGAAGCAAGCACGAAGTCGTCGCGCAGAGCGTCACCTTTTTGCCCAAGCGACAGGACGGCGCCTCCGGCGTGACGGAGCCCGTCAACCACGAGGACCTGGCCTACGACATGGATGAACAAGGGTAGTCGCGCAGAACGAGGAGGCGGGGAATGGAACGAAGCGGTGAAGGAGAACGCAGCGGGGGCGGCGGCAGGTTGTTTCAGCGCAGACGCCCGTGCCGCTTTTGCGCGGACAAGATGCCGATCGACTTCAAGGATGCCGGCCTGCTGAGAAACTTTCTGACCGAACGGGGGCGCATCGTGCCGCGCCGCATTTCGGGAAATTGCATGCGTCATCAGCGCGAGCTGACGGTCGCCGTCAAACGCGCCCGGCATATCGCGATCATCAGTTTCGCGGAAGAGCGGTAATGAGCGCGAGCGACGGAGCCCGTGCGCCCAAGGCGGAAAAGCGGCGCACGGTCGGAGGGCATGATGGATCTGTTGACGCCGAAAGTTTCGGATATCGTCGCCCATGCTCGATCGCTGTCCGGGGATCTGACGGCGGAAGAGCTCGGGTTGACCGAGGCGGATCTTGTGCTTCGCGGGACCTTGGCCGTCGGGTTGGATTTCCGGGTCGTCGGGAAAACCATTTGCGTGACCGGAGTCGTCGAGGGAACAGCGATTCGTCAATGCGTCCGATGCCTCAAGGATTTTGACGATCCCTTGGCATTCGCGATCCACGCGGCCTACGAA
This sequence comes from Nitrospira sp., assembly GCA_020216985.1. Classification (GTDB taxonomy): domain Bacteria; phylum Nitrospirota; class Nitrospiria; order Nitrospirales; family Nitrospiraceae; genus Nitrospira_D. The sequence goes on along the minus strand of JAIWOH010000062.1, from coordinate 13,988 downwards.
CGGGAGAGCAAGCCGGCGGCGTCGGCCGTCAAACATGAGGCCGCATCGAGAAGGAAAGCGGCACCGGCCGTTCAGGTGAAGCCGGAAGAAGAGCCCGACGACGATCTCTACCATTACTCCGGCGATCATCTCGAATTGGCTCCGATGTTACGAGAGCAATTGATTCTGGCCTCGCCGATGCATCCGCTCTGCAAGCAGGAGTGTCTGGGGCTTTGCGCGCAGTGCGGCAAAGATTTGAACGAGGGGCCGTGCCAGTGTGTCGCCGAATCCGCGGGAGGCCCCTTTCAGGCGCTGCGCGGCCTGAGACAAAAGAATCAGGGCCGGTAAGCCGCTAAGCCCACCGGCGGCGGTACAACGAAGGAGTTACGATGCCAAATCCAAAACATAAACATTCGCGGGCGCGACGCGATAAACGCCGCACGCAGAAACTGCGCATGACGCCTCCGGGGATGTCCGTGTGTCCCCAGTGTCATGAATTGAAACTGCCGCATTACACCTGCTTGAATTGCGGGACGTACAAGGGCAAGGCCGTCATTCAAGTCGAAGAGGCTTGAGGGAATGGCTCCGGCCTTCGACGGCGTCGGGCCAACCTTGAGGCGAGGCCGAACGATCGTTCGGGATCGGCTTTCAACACATCCCAGGTTGCCGGGGCGGACGTTTTGACGGCGACGGTTTTTGTGGGGCAGAGAGCGGAAAAATCCGTCGTCCTTCATGGAACTCGGGTCCGTGGGGCCGACGCTCGGCGCAGGCCGGGGAGCGCAAGCCGCCGTGCCCGGAAGGCGAACATGTCTGGTGCCGGTTGTGAGCAGCATGCCACGCATGAAGATCGCGCTTGATGCCGTGGGGGGAGATCACGGCCCCGCTCCCTGCATCGAAGGCGCCCTCCAAGCCGTCAGAGAAGCGGACGTCGAGGTCATTCTCGTCGGCGACGAGACTTTGCTGAAACAGGAATGCCGCCGATTGGGTTGTCACGACGGCCGGGTGTCCATCCGGCACGCGTCGCAGGTCGTCTCGATGCACGAATCGCCGGCGGCCGTGGTCAGAAAAAAACGGGACTCGTCGATTTGGGTCGCCACCACGATGGTCAAAAACGGAGAGGCCGACGCGGTGGTGAGCCCCGGCAACACCGGGGCCAGCATGGTGGCGTCGTTCTTCGTGCTGGGATTGACGAAAGGCGTCGAACGACCGGCGATCGCGACCAGCTTGCCGACTGTCTCCGGCGAGGCGATCATTCTCGACGTGGGGGCCAACGTCGATTGCAGCGCCAAAGATCTGTTTCAGTTCGCCGTCATGGGTAATGAATACGGCAAACACCTCTTCGGCAAGCCGAATCCCCGCGTCGGCTTGTTGAGCATCGGCGAAGAAGACAGCAAAGGCAACGAAGTCACCAAAGAAGCGTTCAAGCTCTTGAAGGCCGGCTCCTTGAACTTCATCGGCAATGTCGAAGGACGCGAGGTGTACAGCGGCATCGCGGACGTGGTCGTCTGCGACGGGTTTATCGGGAACGTGGCCTTAAAAATATCCGAAGGCGTCGCCGAAACGATCAGCAAATTGCTGGAGCAAGAACTGTCCAGATCGTGGTCGGGGCGCATGGCCTATCCGTTGATCGTCGGGCCGCTCAGGAAACTGAAACGGCGGATCGATTACGCGGAATTCGGGGGCGCTCCGCTGCTCGGCGTCAACGGCATTACCATGATCTGCCATGGGCGATCCTCAGCGAAGGCCATCAAAAACGCGATTCGACGGGCCAAAGGCATGGCCGAAGGCCGCGTACGCGAGCTGATCCAGCGCAACATAGAGGAAAGCCTCGCCGCTTCATCCGCGGAGGCGCGAACGTGAAGGCCCGGATCACCGGAACGGGCTCGTACGTGCCGGCTAAGGTGCTGACCAACGCGGATCTCGAGCGACTGGTCGCGACGTCGGATGAATGGATTCGCGAACGGACGGGCATCCGGGAACGTCATGTCGCGGGAACGGGGGAAGCCTGCTCCGATCTGGCCGTCCAGGCCGGCAAGCGGGCTCTGGAGGCGGCAAAGCGGTCGGCCGCGGAGTTGGACATGGTCTTGGTCGCAACGTGCACCGGCGACTACCCCCTTCCGTCGACGGCCTGTTTGGTCCAGCATCGACTCGGCGCGACCAAGGCAGCGGCCTGCGACGTGTCCGCGGCCTGTTGCGGATTCGTCTATGCGCTGTCGGTGGCCGACGCCTATATCAAAACGGGCATGCGTCATGTCTTGGTGATCGGATCGGAAGTCATGTCTGCGATCACGGATTGGACGGACCGCAATACCTGCATCCTTTTCGGAGACGGAGCCGGGGCTGCGGTCGTGAGCGCCGGAGACGAGGACAGTGGGCGCGGCATCTTATCCACACATCTTCGTTCCGACGGCCATTTAAGCGAACTCATTACGGTCCCGGCGGGAGGCTCGCGCAATCCCTCGTCGGAAAAAACGATCGCCGAGAAGATGCAGTGCATCAAAATGAAGGGGCACGAGACCTTCAAAGTGGCCGTGCGGACCCTCGAAGAGATCGCCCGTGAGACCTTGGCGGCGAACAATTTGAAGGTGGAAGACATCGATCTGTATGTGCCGCATCAGGCCAATGTCAGGATCCTCACGGCCGTGACGGAACGCCTCGGCCTTCCGTCGGGAAAAATGATGTTCAACCTTGATCGCTACGGCAACACGTCCGCGGCCTCGATTCCCATCGCGCTGGATGAAGCGGTGCGCACGGGGCGAATCAAAGAAGGATCGATGGTCATGCTCGGAGCGTTCGGAGCGGGGCTGACCTGGGCTTCGGCGATGATTCGATGGTGATGAGCTCCGAGATTCGCATGTGTGTAGCGGCACGGTGCGAGAAGGTGTGCGGGACTGACGACCGCCGGGAACCGGAAGACGGCCGTGTCACGGAACTTTTCCCGTTGACATTCCTGAAGATTTCTACGATATCTAACGGCTCATGAAACAAGGGATCGGTCTGGTCTTTCCAGGGCAAGGATCGCAGTCTGTCGGGATGGGCAAGGCATTGTACGAGGCTCATCCGGAGCTGAAACGTCTGTATGACGAGGCCTCAACGGTGCTCGGATACGACTGCGCGGCCTTGTGTTTCGAAGGGCCGGTCGAACGGCTGAACTTGACCGAATACACTCAGCCCGCCCTGTTGGTCGGCAGTCTTGCTGCATGGAAGACCTTGGAGCCGGCAGGCATCGCGCCCGTGGCGGTCGCAGGCCACAGTTTGGGCGAATACTCGGCGCTGGTGGCGGCCGGCGGCCTGTCGTTCGGCGATGCGGTGGCGCTGGTTCAAAAACGCGGTCGATATATGTCGGAGGCCGTTTCTCCGGGGGCCGGTCTCGTGGCGGCGTTGCTCGGATTGGGGAGTGATGTGGTTGGTGATGTCTGTCGAGAAGCGTCGTCGGTCGGGATCGTCGCTCCGGCGAATTTCAATTCACCGGGACAAATTGTGATCGCCGGAGAAAAGGCGGCGGTGGAACGGGCGATCGAACTTGCCAAGGCCAACGGTTGCAAAAAAGCGATTCCCCTTCCGGTGAGCGTGCCGGTCCACACCCCGTTGATGCAGAAAGCAGCCGATCGATTGGCCGCCGACGTGGCTTCGGTTCAATGGTCGGATTTGGCGGTTCCCTTGGTGAACAATGTCGAAGCGCGGGCGATTACAACGGCAAGCGAGATACAGGCGTCGCTGATTCGGCAATTGCCGTCGCCCGTGTTGTGGGTCGAGACGATCAAGACCATGGCGCGCATGGGAGTGACCGCGTTCGTGGAAGTGGGACCCGGGACCGTTCTGACGGGCCTGATCAAACGTATTCTTCCCGAAGCCCGACTTTTCAACGTCAATGATCCCCGTTCGCTTGAAACGACGTTGAAAGGCCTCAGCGGATAAAGAATTCGAAGGGTCTTCGGAAACAGGCGAGCGTTCAGGCCCATAGGCGCTCTCAACAACAAAGACGAGGGTTGATCATGTCGCTACAGGGAAAAGTCGCGATCGTGACCGGGGCAGCTCAAGGGATCGGTCGTGCCATAGCCGAACGGTTGGCGGAAGCCGGGGCCGACGTCGCCGTTGCAGATCTCGATCCCGGTCGTTCCGGCGAAACGGTGACCGCCGTCGAGCGACTGGGGCGCAAGGCGCTCAATCTCAAGGTGAACGTGGCGGAGGCCGGCGATGCCAAGGCCATGGCCGAACAGGTCCTCAAGGCATGGGGGCGCATCGACATTTTGGTGAACAACGCCGGGATCACGCGCGACGGCCTGTTGCTTCGCATGAAAGATGAAGATTGGAACCTGGTGCTCCAGGTCAATTTGAACGGGACGTTCAACTGCACCAAAGCCGTCTTGCAGACGATGACCAAGCAACGGTATGGTCGTATCGTCAACATCGCGTCGATCGTGGGGGTGATGGGCAACGTGGGGCAGGCCAATTACGCGGCATCGAAGGCAGCCGTCATCGGGTTTACCAAAACGGTCGGGCGGGAATACGCGAGCCGAAATATCACGGTCAACGCGGTGGCTCCGGGCTTCATCGATACGGCCATGACCCACGGGCTGCCGGCCGACGTCAAAGAGACGCTTCAGAAACAGATTCCGCTGGGACGATTGGGGACGCCGGCCGACATTGCGGCGGCGGTGCGCTTTCTGGTATCCGACGACGCGGCCTATATCACCGGCCACGTGCTGCACGTGAACGGTGGTATGCTGATGGCGTAACGCGGCGAAATCGGAGACGGGGTGCGGCCGCCACGCGTTCCCGTGCGGCGGTGCCGTGATGGTTTTATCGAGGAAGGAGGGAAGCAGAGCGATGGCAACCGTTGAAGAGCGTGTCAAGAAAATCATTGCCGAGCAATTGGGCGTGGAGGAGGACGAGGTGACGCCGGAGGCGTCCTTCGTCGAAGACCTCGGCGCCGATTCGCTTGATACCGTGGAGCTGGTGATGGCGCTGGAAGAAGAGTTCTCGATCGAAATTCCGGACGAGGACGCCGAAAAAATTCTGACGGTCGGAAAGGCGTTGGAATACATCAAGGAAAAATGTTAGGACGTCAGTCGGCCATGTCTGATCGAACGAAACGCCGCGTGGTGGTCACGGGGTTGGGGTTGGTGACTCCGCTGGGCACCGGCGTTGAAAAAACGTGGACGGCTCTGTGCGCCGGAGAATCCGGCATCCGGCGGATTACCAAATTCGATCCGGCCGGCTACGACGCGCAGATCGCCGGAGAGGTGACGGATTTCGATCCGGCGCAGTTCATCGAGAAAAAAGAAATCAAGAAGATGGACGCGTTCATCCACTATGCCGTGGGCGCAGCCCAATTGGCCGTGGATGACGCCGGGTTGAAGGTCGCCGAGGAAGAGGCCGCCAGAGTCGGCGTCTACATCGGGTCCGGGATTGGCGGGCTGGGGTCGATCGAACGGTATCACGACGTGCTCAAGGAGAAGGGACCGGGACGGGTCTCGCCGTTTTTTATTCCGATGACCATTATCAATCTGGCGTCTGGACAGGTCGCGATTCGGATCGGGGCCAAAGGTCCCAATTCTTCCATTGTGACGGCCTGCGCGACCGGCAATCATTGTATCGGGGATGCGTTCCGCCTGATTCAGGACGGCCGCGCGGACGTGATGGTGGCGGGCGGCGCTGAGGCGGCCGTGACGCCGCTGGGCGTCGCGGGATTTGCGGCAGCCAAAGCGCTGTCGTTCAGAAACGATGAGCCGACGAGAGCGAGTCGGCCGTTTGACAGGGACCGCGACGGATTCGTACTAGGAGAGGGCGCCGGGGTGGTTGTGATCGAGGAATTGGAGCACGCGCGCCGTCGCGGCGTGAGGATGTACGCCGAAATCGTCGGGTACGGGATGAACAGCGACGCCTATCACATTACGGCCCCTCCCGAAGAAGGCGAGGGGGCGGTGCGTTGCATGGAACTGGCCATCGAAGACGCCGGGATCGGCAAAGACCAAATCGGGTACATTAACGCTCACGGAACGTCCACGATGGCCGACGCCATTGAAACGCGCGCCATCAAGACCGTCTTCGGCGATCGCGCCTACGGCATTCCCGTGAGTTCGACGAAGTCCATGACGGGCCACCTGCTCGGTGCGGCGGGCGGGGTTGAAGCGATCTTCAGCATTCTGGCTCTTTTTCACGGTGTGTTGCCGCCCACCATCAATCTCGAAAATCCCGATCCGGCGTGCGACTTGGATTATGTCCCCAACAAAGCGAGAACCGCCGCCGTTACCGCGGCCTTGTCCAATTCCTTTGGATTCGGCGGTGTGAACGCCTGTTTGATTTTCAAGCGGGTGGACGCGTAGCGTCTTTTCGACGATGACACCGGCTCCCCAGGCCGATTCACATTCCATTTCGCTGACCTATCGTTTCCACAACAGAGCACTTCTCGACGAAGCGCTGACCCACAAGTCGTATGTCAACGAAAACAGAGACAAAGACGTCCGCCACAACGAGCGACTCGAATTTTTGGGCGACGCCGTGTTGTCGCTCATCATCAGCGAGTATCTGGCGGCTCGATATCCGGAGTTGAGGGAAGGCGCGCTCTCGAAACTCAAAGCCGGGCTGGTCAGCGAATCATCGCTGGCCGCCGCCGCCCGGCGGCTTGATCTCGGCGCGCATCTCAAACTGGGGCGGGGCGAAGAACGGTCGATGGGGAGAAAAAAACCGTCGTTGCTGGCCGACGGATTGGAGGCGGTGATCGCGGCGGTGTATCTCGACGGCGGGATCCAAGCGAGTCGGACGTTCGTCCTTGAGACGTTGGCGGAAGAGTTGCGAAAAGTGGAATCGATGCAGACGACTCCTGGTCGCGGTGATTACAAAACCAGACTCCAGGAATGGTGCCAAAAGCGGCATCAATTCGTACCGCAATACCGCACTCTGCGAGAGACGGGGCCCGACCATCAGAAATGTTTTCAAGTCGAGGTTTCCGTGGGCGGCGAAGCGCTCGGAATCGGAGAAGGAGCCAGTAAAAAAGAAGCCGAGCAGGAAGCGGCAAGGCTGGCGTTGGAACGGGTCGAACGGTGAATCACGGTAAGGAAAGGAGATGGCCCATGCTTGTGCGACGAGCGGCGTTGATGATCTGTGCGACGGTGCTGACGGGATGCGCGTTGTCTCTCATGACTCCTCCCGGGATTGTCGCCGCCGACAAATCGGCGAGTCAAAAAGACGGAGCATCAAAAGGACCGCGAGCGATCATCAAGACGAAATTCGGCGACATGGAGATCAAATTTTTCCCTGAGGCGGCGCCGAGGCACGTCGAGAACTTTATTGCGCTGGCGAAAGCCGGGTTCTACAACGGGACGATCTTTCATCGCGTCATTCCCGGCTTCATGATTCAAGGCGGCGACCCCAATACCAAAGACTCCTTAAAAAAAGAGCTCTATGGCATGGGAGGACCGACGGATGAAAAAGGGAATCCCCTTCGGCTGAAGGCCGAGTTCAACGACATTTCCCATAAGCGGGGGATCGTGTCGATGGCGCGATCCCAGGATCCTGATTCGGCCGGTTCGCAATTTTTTATCGTGGTCGAGGATTCGCCGTTTCTTGACAACAAGTATACGGTGTTCGGCGAAGTGGTGAAGGGAATCGGCGTGGCCGACAAGATCGTGAACGTGCCCCGCGATGCCCAGGACAATCCGAAGGAGCGGGTCGAGATGACGGTGACGATCGTGGACTAGCGCCTCGATTCCGTGGCTGATTCCATGGCTAAATGAGCGGCAAACAGGTCCGTCCGGTGTGCTTTCCCAAGAATGCAGCGGTCCTCCCTCCGCGTGTTCCCCTTTCGAGGGGTGAGCTTTTGTAGCATGGTTTTGTCCTCTTCCGGGGGCTATCCTTGGCGATGAGTCAGCCAAGGAGGGGAGCATGCGTTCCGTATCGACTCGGCGGATGTATCGGAGGATATCGACAGGCTGCCGTGCATCTCTCGTCGTGCGTGGTTCCATTCAGAACGTCGTCGTGCATGATCTTTCTTTGAATGGATTGAGAATCGAGGGCGATTCGCTTCCTCCGCGCGACAGTGTGGCGGCCGTTCGGGTCTGGCTGCCGGACGGAACGGTTCTGGATATCGACCAGGCCGTGGTTCGATGGAGCAACGGGACGCAATGCGGCGTTCAGATCATCTCGCTCTCAAATGAGGCTGATTTTCGCTTGGCGCGACACATCGAGCACCGGTTGACTGGTTTGAGTGAAGAGGGGAAAACGCGCGACGTGATGCAAGCCCACGGCATGGAGCCGGGCCGTCATTGTTATTGATGGTGCGGTAAGCAGCCAGGTCCCCGCGAGAGCCGGGCCGGCCGATTGTGCATTGATCGGCTAGTGGTGATGGTGTTCGCAACCCGGCCCGTGCACGTGGGGGTCGGAAACGGTCGGCGGCAAGGATGTTCCAGGGAGAATGATACGTCCTCCCTCGTGTTTTTCGCGCAGTTGTTCGGCCAGCGTCGGGTGATACGTTTTGACATAGCCGGCCAGCCCGTTGAGGAACCGCCTGGACTGAAAATCGGTTCCTGAAAACTCCGTGATGAACGTCACGGCTCGATCGAGCACCTTGAGCGCTTCGGCTCCGTCGACGATCTCCTCGGGGTGTTCTTTTCGGTACTCTTCGTATTCCTTTTTCAGATGTTCGGCAAACACGGGCATGGGCGATGACGGCACGTGCAGGGGGCTCAGCGCACGGCGCAAGGTTTGGAGCGCGGCGACCACCTCGGCGTCCTGGCCGTCCCGACGGCCTTGAAAATAGCGGTAGGTGACGACTTCTATCAGGTTGAACAGCGCGGGGCCTTTGAAACCTGTGATTTCTTCCAGGTCGCGATAGAATTCCCGGCGTCGCGGCATCAGTTGCTCGCCGAGGCGTTTCTCCTGATAGTCTCCTCCGCTGTCCAGATAAATGCAATCGTGTGGGCAATTGATGCGGGATAAGCGATGCTCACCGCAACAGGAACTGCAAATCGATCCGCCAAGAGCGGGGCACGGGCGCTTTCCCTTTCGCCGTGAGCAGTAAGCGCAGTGGCTCATTTGTTCTCCGAACTTCCCGTCGGAGATCGCGATGGCGGGGCGATGAATCCATAGTCCGCCAGCGTTCGCTTTTCTTTCTTCGATTTGCCGACGGTCGGTGTTTCGAGGCCGTTCATTTCGGCGGCGTTGTCATATTGATAGGGGACGAGAATGATGTTGTTGGTTCGATCGATGCCGATGTGCGCGGGAGCGGGCAAATACTCGGCGATCACGTGAAATTTTCCATCCCGTGTCATGCGCCAGATTTTCCCCTTGGTCAGGTCCGAGACGTACATATTCCCCCAGCGGTCGAAGTCCACACCGCTCAAGTTTTGGAAGCGTCCCGTGAAGAAGCCGTTCGATTCCAATTCCGTCAGGTGCCCGTCGGGAGCAATGTCGAAAATTTTCCCCTTGTTCCAGCTCACGGCGATCAGATGGCCGGTGTGGGGGTGGACGGCGATCCCCGTCGGTCCGGCTAATCGATCATCGTGGATCAAAAGGGATACCCGATGACCGGCGGTCGTTTCTACCCGGTAAATGGCGTTGGCGGCTTGATCCGACGCGTACAGCACGCCGTTCGGTCCGACCGCGACGTCCGTCAGCGAGACGGGGACCGGCGAGGAAGCAGACGGGGGAAACGAAACGGTCACAAGATGTTTCCCCGTGGTTTTGTCGAATCCCTTGAGCTGATCAAGATCCGCAACGTACAGCGTGTCCCCGTTGAGCGCCATTCCTTTGGGGGCATGGAGGAGCACGTCCGCGACCCCTCCTTGAATGAACTTCAGGTTCGTGATCTTACCTTGGCCGTCCAGCTTGGTGATGAATCCGTTGTTGTCTTTGGCCTCCGGTTCTCCGTTGATGTTGGAGATGAAATAGTCACTTCCGGATTGGTCGCCGACAAAACAGTTGGGGGATTCTAAACCAAGGATTTGGGCCGCGCCGACCGGTGCGACCATGCACAGTAGGAGGAAAGACGCCAAGAGACCGCCGCGCAGTGTCCTGTGTATTCGTGGTGTCTGTAGATGAGTCATCAACGTTGACGGTGACTCGGCGGTTTGACCGACTATGCCGGTGGATTGAAGGCATCCTAGCCAATGGCGAAAGACGGTGTCAAGGAAAGGGGCTGAGAGACGGTTTCAGATCACTGATAAATGGCGAGGCGGAAAACGACGTCTTCTATTTTGACTCCTTACAATGACTGATCGGTCTGTGTCGTTGACTTGGGCAAAAATGCCCTGCTAAGTTGGCGCACTTCTTATGACGAGGCGGGTTGTGGCTCGACAATAGGTAAGAGGGGGCACGGGAGGCCATGAATTCGCTTCCTCTTGAGCCGGGATGTCACACTTTACAGTCGGGGGGAGATCGTGGCGGCACAATTGATTGACGGAAAAGCGTTAGCGCAGCAAGTGAGGGAACAATTGGCGGTCGAGTCGGCGGCGGTGGCGGCAAAAACCGGCGTCAAGCCCGGCTTGGCGACGATTTTGGTCGGGGACGATCCTGCGTCGCACATTTATGTGAAGAACAAGCAGAAGGCCTGCGAACTGGCGGGCATCTACGTGGACGACCACAAACTGCCTGCTTCGACGACGCAGGCCGAATTGCTGGCGCTAATCGAAAAAAAGAACGCCGATCCCAAGGTCCACGGCATCTTGGTCCAGTTGCCTTTGCCCAAACATATCGACAGTCGGATCATTCTCGAAGCCGTGTCTCCCGATAAGGACGCCGATGGGTTTCATCCCTACAACTTCGGCCGGTTGGTCGAAGGTAATCCGGTCTTCGAAGCCTGCACGCCCAAGGGAGTCATCAAGATGATCGAATCCACGGGCGTCACGATCGAGGGCAAACGGGCGGTCGTCGTCGGCCGGAGCAATATCGTGGGGAAACCGTTGGCGCTGATGCTTTTGCATCGCAACGCGACGGTCACCATCTGTCATTCCAAGACCAAAGACCTGCCGGCCGTGTGCCGCGAAGCCGATCTGTTGCTCGTGGCGATTGGGAAAGCGAAGTTCGTGACGGCCGACATGGTGAAGGAAGGGGCGGTGGTGATCGACGTCGGCACCAACAAATTGCCGGACGGGAAGTTGTGCGGCGACGTCGATTTTGAGCCGGTGCGCGAGAAGGCAAGCTGGATCAGTCCCGTGCCGGGCGGGGTGGGGCCCATGACGATCGCGATGTTGTTGGCCAATACGGTGGAGTCGGCCAAGCGAGGCGCCGGGTTGTTGTAGGCCCCATGTTTCGGACTCATCTTAATTGGGTTAGAGGAGTGGGGTGGAGGGGCATGGTGATTGACATGTGTCGGGGGCGGTGGCCGTCGATTCGACGCGAGCAGGACCGCGCGGACGTGATGGCGGCACCCCTCTCTTTAAAATGGATAATCATGTGAAATGGTGAGGCGGAGTGCTGAGGTCGTATCATGACGCGGGAACCCGGAAGATTGAAAGACGTGTTGGATCAAGGGCAGTTTGCCATTACGGTGGAGTACAACCCCCCCAAGGGCACAAACATCACCAGTATTCTGGAGAATGCCAAGCAGTTGCTGGGACGGATTCACGGAGTGAACGTGACGGATAACACCGCCGCCGTGGTACGGGCCGGGTCGTTGCCAGTGTGTCGCCTGCTCTACGAAATGGGACATGATCCGGTGATGCAGCTTACCTGTCGCGATCGAAATCGCATTGCGATGCAATCCGATCTGCTCGGCGCCCATATGCTCGGCATCAGGAACGTTTTGTGTCTGACGGGAGACTATCCGACCGTCGGCGACCACAAGGACGCGAAGCCGGTCTATGACCTCGACTCGGTTCAAGTCATGCAGATGGTTCGGGGGCTGAATGAAGGGCATGATCTGGTCGGCAATAAACTCGATGGGGCCACGTCATTTGCCATCGGGGCGGCCGTGACGCCGGAAGCAGAACTGGTCGGCCCGGTTCTGGCCAAGTTCGAAGTGAAGGTGAAGGCCGGCGCGGAATTTTTTCAAACCCAGGCCGTTTACAATCCCGAGGTGTTTGCCGGCTTCATGAAGGCCGTGCGCCCGTACAAGGTGAAGGTGTTGGCCGGGATTTTGCTGCTCCGCAATGCGAAGATGGCGGAGTATATGAACGCGAACATCCCCGGCATGTCTGTGCCTCAAGACATGATCGATGCTTTGCGGCGCGCCGGCGACAAATCGGAAGAAGTGGGCGTCGAGATCGCCGTCGAGACGATCAAGGCCGTGCGCCCCCATTGCGACGGTGTCCACATCATGGCGCTCAAGGGCGTCCACCGAATCGGAGAAATCCTCACCAAGGCCCAGATCGGCTGATGACCGTTCCCGACTTGCAGCGGTACAAACGGGACAATAAGAAAATCGTCGTGGTGACCGCCTACGACGCACTGTTCGCGCGCATCGTCGAACAGGCGGGCATCGAGACGATTTTGGTTGGCGATTCGCTGGGAACAGTCGTGCAGGGAAAACCTACGACGTTGTCGGTCACCATGAACGAGATGCTCTACCATACAAGGTTGGTCGCCCATGCCGTTCGACATTCACTGGTCATCGGGGATATGCCCTTCATGTCGTACCAGGCCGGCAAAGAAGAGGCCCTGCGGAATGCGGGACGATTTCTCCGAGCGGGAGCCCATGCCGTGAAGTTGGAGGGAGGGGAGGCCGTCGCCGATCGCGTGGAGGCCATGACCGGCATCGGAATCCCTGTCGTCGGGCATCTCGGCATGACGCCGCAATCGGTCAATCGATATGGCGGCTACAAGGTGCGGGGGAGGGACAAAAGTCAAGCCGAGCAACTGTTATCTGATGCCAAGATATTGGAACGAGCCGGCGCGCAAGCGATCGTGTTGGAGGCGATCCCGGCTCCCTTGGCCAAGACCATCACGGAGCAGCTTACGATTCCCACGATCGGCATCGGCGCCGGCCCCCACTGCGACGGGCAAGTGCTGGTGCTGTACGACCTGCTCGGTCTGTTCGATGACTTTGTGCCGAAGTTTGTCAAACCCTATGCGAGGCTCAAGACAGAGGCGCTGCAAGCCATCCGCCGATATAAAGAGGAAGTCGAGCAGGGTACATTTCCGTCGGATTCGGAATCCTATCACTGAACGCTCGATCTTGCCGAATGGCGCGTCTTTCTCCTACCGCTCCATTGAATCGATTGAGTCAATTTGAAAGACCGCCCGATCTTCAAGCCGCACTGCTGTGAGGCGTCTTCCCCATACACATCCCGTGTCCAGGGCGATGTGATCCGGCGCCAATCTGAGACCGAGGGCGGCCCAATGACCTGTGATGACGGTCGCGCCGTGGCCGCGGCGATGAGGCAGTTGGAACCAGGGGGCAAATCCGGTCGGGGTTGAGTCGGGCGGTCCGGAAAAATTCGACATCTCACCTCTTGGCGTGCAGGCGCGCAATTTTGTCAACACGCGGGCGATCGTCGTCAATCGCTCCCACCCGCGGAGCCCGTTCGACCATGATCGTGGCGGCTCATGAAACAGATGTTGGAGAAATCGTCGGTGATCCGGTCCCGTCAGGACCCTCTCTACCTCACGAGCGTATTCGACCGCCTCTTCCACGGTCCACTGGGGAAGCAAGCCGGCGTGGACCATGAAGTACGTCCCTTCACGGTGGTGGAGGGGCTGTTGCCTGAGCCACGACAGCAGGGCATCGCGATCGGGCGAGGCCAGCACGTCGTGCAGCGTGTCTTTGGGCCGTAACGGAAGAATTCCTTCCGCTACGGCGAGCAAAAAGAGGTCGTGGTTTCCGAGGACGATCTGCGCCGCCGGCCCAAGTTCCTTGAGATATCGGAGGACACCCAGTGAATCGGGTCCTCGGTTGACGAGGTCGCCGACCAGCCAGAGCCGATCTTTGGATGGATGGAAAGAAATCCGATCGAGGAGGGCACGGAGGGACTTCGAACAACCTTGCACGTCGCCGATTGCGTAGACAGCCATGGGAAGAAACCGTCAACTCTCGGCGGTCGTTCGTCGCGTTGGCATGACGAACGGCCGTC
>JAIWOH010000061.1 GCA_020216985.1 Nitrospira sp. | reverse complement strand
TGATCGATTGACGATCAGAGAGGTTCAAGGATACCGCGCTTCGATTTTGCTCGAGAGGCCTCCCCGGGCGCTAAACGTGCCGGTCACCTTAGCCCATACCGGCTTGCAGGCCTTGACGACGTCTTGCAGGATGCGGTTGACGGCATTTTCGTAGAAGATGCCGAGATTGCGGTAAGCATGGATATACAGTTTGAGCGACTTGAGCTCGAGACATTCCTTGTCCGGCATGTAATGAATCGTGATGGTACCGAAGTCCGGCAGCTTGGTTTTGGGGCAGATGGCCGTATACTCGGGAATGTCGATCGTGATCTCGTACCCTTTGTACTGGTTCGGAAAGGTTTCGATATCGGGCAGCGGCGCATCGATTCCGCTCTTGGCGTGCTTTTCGTTGTAGCCCAACTGCGTCGTCTTGGTGGTCGTGCTCTTGCGTCCCATCGTTCTCCTCGCAACCTCACACCTGTTTCATCCAGTCGGTGTGGCCGATTTTTTCCAACTCGACAAATAATGCAATCCACGGACACTGCATGTCCGGGTAGACCTCACAGAATCCGCCTTTTCGCACGCCTCCGCAGGGCCCGTGAGCCATGAATTTGGGGCACTCGGCCTTGTGGGAATCATCCGGGATCGGCGGTCGCTTGTGGACTCCACCGACGTTGTCCCCAGCGTCATCTTCTCCCGGAATCAGCACGCGGCGAATCATGCCCGACAGTGTAAACGGATCCGAGCGCATCGGCAATCGATTCGTTCGTGGCTCGCACGAATATTTCGTCTCCTTGCAATAGACAAGTTTCGGTAGACAGGCTTACAGAACATGGATTTGAGGCGAACGGCCTACAGGGGGGACTGCCACTAGGCCTTCTTTCGTCCGACATGGGCCTTCTGAGAAGTTGAGTGAAACGCACGGGCGTTATACTGTAGTGGCGTCAATTGAGTGCTGCGATCGCGAGAGATTGACAGGTTTTTTGGGGCTTTGCTACGATGGGGCGCGGTGGTGTCGGAAGACCGGGCGAAGCATCATCATCCTCTCCCTGTCATCCTCGATACGGTTCAAGGAACGGTCGCCAAAAGACGGTTGCCCAAGAAACAGGTGCCAAGAGACAGGTGCATTGAGCAGCGAAACAATAACGGGCCGGCGTTCTCGGCAGATTAACGGAGGTGCTCGATGAGTCTCGATTACGTGAAGTTTTCAAACGGCTTCGAAAAGTTCATGCCCAAGGAATACCGGGATATGGTCGAACATGGTCCTTTCGGGAAGAAAGTCACCGTCTCGCAGATGGGAAGCTTCAAGGAAGTGCTCGAAGAGCATCCCATGTGCGCCGGTTGCGCCATGACACTGTTTATCCGGCTGGCGATGATCGCATTCCCGAACCCGGAGGATACGATCACGGTCGGTACGGCCGGTTGCGGGCGCCTGGCGATCTCGCAGGCGGCGATTCCGTTCGTGTATGGGAATTACGGCGATCAAAACGGCGTGGCCAGCGGGTTGTCCCGAGGTTTGCGGTTGCGGTTCGGCGACAAACCGAAAGACGTGGTCGTAATGGCCGGAGACGGCGGGACCGCCGACATCGGTTTTCAGCAGGTGCTGCATTCATGGTTCCGAAAGGAACGATTCACGACGATCATGCTCGACAACGAAGTGTACGGTAACACCGGAGGTCAGGAAAGCGGCATGACCAACAAGGGGGCCGTGTTGAAGATGGCTCCGCTCGGCAAGAAGTTTGAGAAGATGGATATGGTACAGTTGGCGAAGGTGGCCGGTTGCGCCTACGTCGCGACCGTCGTTCCAAACAATCCCCGCCGAGTCGAGAGCGTCATCAAAAAAGCGGTGCTGATCGCGCGAGAGATAGGGCCTACCTACATTCAGGCGTACACGTCCTGCAATATCGAATACGCGATCCCGACCGATAAGGTCATGGAAGACGCCAAGGCGGTCGAGAACGACCGGTATCAATTCGTGGAGTACGTAAGCGAAGAGGCCAAACAATACCTCACCGAACGCTATGGCTATAAGGAGTTTCTTGCCAAGCAGGCCGCTCCTGCCGCGGCGATTTCCGGGAAGGCCTGAGCGTTGAAGGAAGGAGGAGGGCAATGGCAAGACGGTTCAACATTCGAATGGCGGGGGTCGGTGGCCAGGGGGTCGTGACCGGCTCGCATATTCTGAGCACGGCGGTGATCAATGCCGGAGGGGAAAGCACGATCGTCCCCTTCTACGGTTCTGAAAAACGGATGGCTCCCGTCGAAAGTTATGTGAGGGTGTCGGATGAACCGATTTACGAGATCGGCGAAATTACGTTTCCCCACATCATTATCATCTTCCATCCCCAAGTCATCACCCACGGCAAGTCTTACACGATGCCGTTTTACTACGGTCTTAAGGAAGACGGCATCGCGTTGATCAACAACGACGGGCCGATGAAACTGCACAAGGATCAAGCGCGCGAATTGGAAGAGCGGCGCGCGAAACTGTACTATATCCCCGCCACGAAGATTTCGTTGGAAGTGTCCGGGATGGATCTCGCGACGAACATGGCGTTGATGGGGTGTATCGGCGCCATCACCGGGTTGACGAATATGCAGGCGTTGGAGCAGGCCGTGAAGGATCGGTTCCTCGGCAAAGGGTTCGTCGTGTCCGGAGGGACGGCGGCCCTGGATAGCGTCGTCGAACGGAAGTTCAAGAAGAAGCAGGAGCTGATTGAAAAGAACGTGGCCGTCATGAGGGCGGCATGGAACTATGCCGTCGATCATGGATGGGCTGCAAAGGATGTCCAGCGCGCCGAGGCGCCGGTGGCCGCGGCCGCGACGGCATAAGAAGGAGCATTATGTATCTTGTCGCCGATATTAACGTCGAAATCTGTGCCGCCAAGAGCTGCAAACTCTGCACGCAGTATTGTCCCGAGGCCAATACCATCCTCTACAGTGATGAACTGGGAAAGGACAAGGGATTCAAATATGGTTCGGCCTACGTGGCGGTCGACCGCTGCAAAGGGTGCGCGCAGTGCGTCTGGGTCTGTGACAACATGGCGAAGAATAACGCGATCAAGATGATCATGATCGATCAATTGCCTCAAGCCGCTTTGACGGAAAACATCACATATGGAGAAAAGAGCACGACGGCCGTGTTGACCAGTCCGGTCGTCGGATAATGAGGCGGGAAAGGGGAGAAACGGGCGTGGCTACTACACACGACACGAGAGAACGTATCATTGTACCGGGGCCGGCTGGTTTCCACCCACCGTCGGCGGCTCAGTTGGGGGTTTCACTGCCGGATCCAGGTCAGGGGTTGTTTTATGGCTTGCTTGAGCCGAATGAGGAAGTCGTCATCGAAGAGATGGCCAGGAAGATGTTGACGAGTCAGAATCCGACGATCTTTCCGGGCCCCTTGGTTCTCTGGGCTTGGAACGATCACGCGGTGGAAAAGGCCAAGGCCACGCTTGAAATCGCCGCGCAGATTCCGGAAGTGATGATCATCCCTATGCCGGATTATCGTCCCAAGTATCCTAAGATCGATCCGGAGGAGGTCATTAATCCCAACCACCCGAATCTCACCATTTGGGGAAATAAAATCGAGGCCTGCATCTTTGTGGGCGTGCATTGCCATTATGCGAATTTGACACTCAAAATGATCCGAGCGGGGACGAACTGTTGTACGATGGCGATTTGCGCCGAGCAGGGGCATGAAGACGCCATGTTGACGATTCGTGACGCGGACACCGCCAAATTGAGGCGAGTGGCGCAGATTTTCAAACGCATACGTGAAGAAATGGGCATCAAGCTGCCGGAGAACGGAGAAAACGTGCGCTTTACCGGTACGCAATCAAAGGTTCATAACGGAAAGACCCATACGAATCCTCTCGCGTTTGCGCCGGTCCCTGGAGGAGCGGGCAGCGCGGCGATGTTTGGGCATAGTGCTGAACAGATGGTGCGGGAAGGATAAGGCCGGGCGGCGACGCTCGAACTAGCGAAGAGGTGCAACCATGAGCGAGACGGAAGTCAAAACGAATCCCCAGGGTGATCCGATCACCAGCGTTGCAGCCCCGAAGGTGGACGGGAAGAAAGATCCCCATGCGGAGGCGAAGAGACAAAGAGTCGTGACGCCCGAATATATGTTCTTCGAGGCACCGAGGACGAGAGAGTTTATCACCGGAAGTGAGGCGGCCAAAGAGGCAATCCGCCGTTCCAACGTAGATCTGGCCATCGCTTATCCCATTACGCCGCAGTCGGAGACCATGCAGCTCGTCGGTGTGCTGTATGGAGAAGGCTATGTCAAAGAATATTACCGTGGCGAAGAAGAGGTCGGCGTCATGGCCGCGATCGCCGGAGGGTCGAGGGCCGGCGTGCGCTGTTTTACGGCGACGGCGGGACCGGGAACCTTGCGAGGGCTGGAGGGCATCGCCTCCTGGCCGGGCCATCGATTGCCCGCCGTGGCGATGTTCACCTGCCGGGTCGTCAACGCGCCGTTGGCCATCCAGCCCGATAATATCGAAGTCGCCTATCTCCTGAACTGCGGGATGATCGTGTTTCATGCGGAAAACCAGCAAGATATGTTTGATTTCATTATGACCGGGTTTGTGATTGGGGAAAAGAACGACGTGACCTTGCCGGTGGGCGTCTGCTGCGACGGATTTTTCGTGACCCATGCCCGCGGCTACGTTCAAATGCAGGATCGCGGGCTCAAACTCCCTCCTCGAGACGCGTGGCGCGGTGCGGTCCCGGTGCTCGATGCCGAGAATCCCCCCGCTCGTTTGTCACGAGACGCCCCGGTCCAGAAATCCAACTTCATGGCGTACAACATTCACGCCGTGTGGCAGCAGGAAGTGTGGGCGGCCGTAGAACGGTCTCGCAAGTATATCAATCGATATATGGGAGGGTTGCTGTCGGCTGAAAACGTGGAGAACGCCGACGCCGTCATCATTGCATCAGGGAGCGCGGCTGCTCAGTCCCGTGAAGCGGTGCGTCTGTGTAAGGAAAAGGGATTCAACGTCGGTTTGATCAAGATTCGCTCGCTGCGTCCGTTCCCGACCAAGGAACTGCGGGAACTGTGCGGCAACGTAAAATTGATCGTCGTGCCGGAATTCAACTACGTCGGCTGGTTGGCCAAAGAAGTTGCGACCGCCATCTACGGTTACTCCAAGGCAAAGATCATCGGCGGTCCTCGGGTGTATGGCGGTCAGTCGATGCCGGTGGAGTTGATTGTTGATGAGGTGGAGTCCGGCCTGACCGGTAAAAAATCCACGAACGTGGCGATGTCCCAAGTGATGGGCGGGACTGTGAACCCTGAGGAAGTCGCTCACTTCATGCGAAGCATCTGATTCGTTCTGAAAGGCGAAGGGCCTGTCCGGACTATCGGACAGGCCCTTTTCATTTCCTGCCTTTCTGCAACTCCGTGCCATTACCCCTGCATTTCATCCTCGACCATCTCCTCGCTGGTCGGCATCCCGTGGGCGACGTACTTTGCATAGGAGAGATAAATTGCGGCACTGTCCGTCATGGCTTTTGAGCCGGCGGTCAGGCGAACGACTTTGTCCGATCCCGGCGGCTCGATATTTTGGAGCATCGTCACGTGGTCGTGCAGCAACCGGGTATAGCGCTCCACCGCCGCTTCGACTTCTTTGTAAGCCTTCAAAATTTCGTTGGTCATGGTTGTCCTCCCTTGTAGGGTGAGCATACACTAGCCGCATGAGTCCTCTCAATGTTGCCATGGTCTCTCGGCCGCTGCTGGAGGCGATTGAACGTGTCTGTGGTGAAACAGGCATTCCGTCGGCACAAATCCATGAGGCGGTGGGAGAGTTATCGCGACGCTTTACAAACCGACGGGAGAAATTGGACGGCGAGTATTTCAATCATCCGAGGTTTCTTGCCGCATATCTCCGTTATTTCCTGCCGGTGAATCTCGCGAAGATCCAAACCCTTCTCGATGAAATGCCGAGAACGGCGGCCGCAGGGCCGATACGGGTATTGGATGTCGGATCGGGTCCCGGGACGGGAGCGCTGGGCGTGTTGGATTGGTGGCGGTCTCACGGTTTCAGCGGGGAACTATCGGTCACCGCAGTCGATCAATCCGTAGCGGCGTTAGATCAGGCTCGTCGAATCTGGTCGTGCTATTGCCGGATGGAAGCCCACGCCAAGATCCATCTCGCAACGCACCGGCTCACCACGTACCGGGAAAATCTGGAGCGGCGGGGATGGCATGAAAAGATCTCGTCAGCCATGCCGTTCGACCTCATCATCGTAGCAAACAGCTTGAACGAGATCGGTGTCGGATCAAGGGATCCGATCACAGCGAAAACGAAATTGCTCTCAGAGCTTTTAAACGGCCTCGCCCCACATGGCACGCTGATGGTCATCGAGCCGGCCTTGCGGGAAACGTCCAGGTCGCTTCATCAAGTCCGAGATCGATTGATCGAGGAGGGAAACTGTACAGTTTACAGCCCCTGTCTCCACGAACGGAATTGCCCGGCTCTGGAGCATCCCGATGATTGGTGTCATGAAGAGCGGCCGTGGGAGCCGCCTCCATCCGTCCGAAATATCGACAAGGCGGTCGGTTTCATCAAAGACGCCCTCAAATTTTCCTACTTGCTGCTGCGAAAAGACGGGAAAGCCATTGTGAGGCGACAATCTGATGTTTATCGGGTCGTGAGCGAGCTGCGGGTGATGAAGGGAGAAAAACGGGCCTGGCTGTGCAATGAACAGGGGCGAATCGAGATCGGACGGTTGGATCGCCTGGCGTCGCCGAGAAACGCCGCATTGGATGGGTGGCGGCGCGGGGCCGTCGTGCAAATTGAAAAGATCGCCCATAAAGAGCGGCAAGGCAAAATCTCATCGTTAGGGCGAATCGATTCCGATGTGACGGTCGGAATCATTCGAGAAGTGTAAGCCGGGTCCGGCATCACCGGCGCAGCAATCCTCGTCATCGGCGTCAAGGCGTCTTGGTCGCTTGGTCGATAGGAGTCGTGCCGACTATTCCGGTTGAAAGGGGGATCGTTTGTGAAGACCAGTCTCTACATTCGGGCGGCTTATCGCGCCTTTCTCTCTCCGGCTAAACCGCAGGCATCGTACTCGCAATATGGCGAGGATTTACTCATCAAGCTTGCCCTTCCTGAACCGAAGGCAAAGGGGTTTTACGTGGACGTCGGTTGTCACCATCCACGGCGAGGCTCCAATACCTATGGTCTGTATCGAAGGGGCTGGCGAGGATTGCTGATCGACCTGGAAGAGGTGAAAGTGTTGGCGTGCCGACTCAGGCGAAGGCGAGATACGGCGGTTGTCGCCGCCGTCAGTGATCGGGAACAAGAGGTGTCGATCTACAGCCCCGGTGAATTTTCCACCAATGCCACCATCAATCTTTCATCCGTTTCCAGCCCCAGCGGCTACCGGCCGATCGGGTGTATACATACGACGACGCTCACCCATCTTCTGGACGCGCACCAGGTTCCCCGAGACTTTGAACTGTTGAGCGTCGACGTCGAAGGGGCGGATTACGAAGTCATTGAGGGACTGGATTTTGAACGGTACCGGCCGCGCGTGATTTGTGTGGAGAATTGGGAGTCCATACGAGGGATCGAAGCAGTGCTGACCAGCGCGATCCATCGGCTTTTGGCGGATAGACGATATCGTCTGATCGGATGGGCCGGCCTCTCAACGATCTATAAGCTCAATGAAGAGAATGAAGAGACGGAGGGGGTGGATCGGCAGGTTGAGATTCCTGAGAGAAGAGGGGATTACAGTCTGTAATGGTAAATAAGGGACGCCTCAGTCTGCTTCCGGTTCCGAGCTGCCGTGTTGATGGGAAACCTTGTCTTCTTCGAACAGCTCGGCCATTTCTTGGGCGATCATGTCACGATCGTCCGGGACGGAAACGAGGGGGAGCTCTTTCCTCGTCTTGGGAGGAGCTTCGGGTTGCGGCTCTTCAGGCTGCTTGAGTTTGTCATTCATGCGCAGACTCGGTGCCTCGGCTGCGACAACGCCTGGACTATTCGTATGCCTCCAGCGAGGATCGCTCCGGGAATTGGCGACGGCATCCGAGGCACGTCACGAAATAATAAGCTTCTCGTACGGACAGTGTCGCCCGGAAATCAAGGGCGACTCCCTGATGGTTGCAAGCGGTGCAGGAGATCTCTTTCAGGCGAAGCGGCACGTCGGGCTGAGTCCGCAAGTAAAACTCGGCGTCCGTATGGACCGGGAAGGTATAAAAACAGGATCTGCACACCCCCCGCCATTCGCCGTCGGAGCCCATGAACCGCTCGTCGATGGCGAAACTCGACCGTTTGCAAACGGCGCAGGCGACCGTCCCCAACCGCCGTTCGACTTCCTGCTGAGTTAGCGTCACCATGGCATAAAAGAGAAGTAACGTCTCACTTCAATACATGTGCTGAAGTATAGCCGGTGGCTTGACGAAACCGCAACTGCGCCGGATCGGTGAGACTTGACGGCTCAGACTGCTCCGTTGTACTGAATCCGGATGTATCAAATCACCGAGCGGCTGTTTGTCGGAAATATCTACGAAACCGCGCCGCCGCCCGCGCAGATCGGGGCCTTGCTCTTGGTGGCCGAGGAATACGACGTCGATCTGCCCGCCTGGTTGCCGACCGGGAAGATTCCGCTCAAAGAGTCTGCCCGGGTCGAGGCACGACTGTTGGCGGACGCTGTCGCCTGGATCGAGCGGTACATCACCGACAATCGGGTCATGGTCTGTTGTCGCGCCGGCATGAGCCGATCGGTGTCCGTGGTCGTAGCGTATCTCTGTTGCGCCGAAGGCGGGGACTATAACAGCGTATTACGGCTTGTCAAGGACCGGCGTCCCGGCGCCATGCCGCTTCCTCAGTTGGAAGAAACCATCCAATGCCTCAAACAGATCCGCCGAAACGGCGGACTGCTTCCGGCCGACTAGTTCGGTGACGGGCGAGCAAATGACTATAATGAACGGCATCGTTTCCATCCTCTCTTTTTCTTCGTGACCGTACCATGCCGGAACTACCGGAAGCCGAAGTCGTCGTCCGACAGCTCCAAGACGGCCTGCTCGATTCCACGGTCACCGAGCTGTGGATCGGCCGAGCCGACATCGTACGGGAAGGATATTCCATCCGAGCCTGGTACGTGAACGCACGATTGTCTTCCGTCGCTCGATACGGGAAAAGCGTCGCGATGGCCTTTCAAAAAGCCGGCGAGACTCGCTATATCGTCGCCGAATTGGGGATGACTGGGCTGCTGCTTTTTCCATCGGCAAAAATCAAGCATCCTCGGCACGTGCACATGCGCATGATCTTTGTCGGAGGAAAAGAAACCGAACTGCGCTATTGGAATCCCCGACGGTTCGGCCGCCTTTCTTTCTTCGATCGGGACGGGCTCGATCGGTACCGCGAGCGTCGGTTCGGCTGCGATCCGCTCTCAGCGACGCCCCAAGAGCTCGCACAACGGCTCGGAGCACGACGCGGGAGGATCAAGTCGCTTCTCATGCATCAACAGACGATCGCCGGAATCGGCAACATCTATGCGAATGAAATTCTCTTTCGGGCCGGCCTTCATCCGAACGCGCGAGCGAACAGACTGGCGTCGTCGAGACGCGATCGGCTCTACCACGTGATGAAGAATGTTTTGCAGGAGGCCATCCTCTGCGGCGGATCCAGTGTCCGAGATTTCTTCGCGCCCGATGGGACGGAAGGGCGGTACAAACAGCGTCACCTGGTCTATGGGAAGGCAGGCCGACCCTGTCCAAACGGGTGCGGCGCGGTCATTCGCCGTCTCAAGGGCGAGCGCAGCTCCTTCTATTGTCCGCGCTGTCAAAGATTTCGGTAATCACCGAGAAATCAAACGAGACGGCGTCAGCCGTGTCTCGTCGGGTTTTGTTCCCCGACCGCTCGTTCGCCGGGGAAAGGACGACTGTCTTTCTCAAAAAGGCGCGATCATCTCCCCAGACATCGAGACTTCCCTTTTGGTAGGCAGGGCTTTCAAGAACGGACGTCGAAAAGCTCGCTCATGACGGCTTTTGTTCTGCCGAGAGCGC
>JAIWOH010000060.1 GCA_020216985.1 Nitrospira sp. | reverse complement strand
TTGGATTCTCCTTCGTAAAAGCGTATACAACTGCGGGCACGGAGTGAACGTGCTCGTTCACGTTGTGCCGAACATCCGCTTGATGCGTCGCTTGGCAGGAACTTTAACATCCTAAGGAAAGGAGAAATGACCATGGCTGACCGTCCGAAGGTATGCATCGACAGGATTTTGCCGAAAGATCTGATGCGGTTTCAGATGACGAAGCCGACCAAGAGCGGCATCAGGCGTGCCATTGCGCCGATCGGAAAGACATGGATGAACGGTTCGACGCTTCGCGTGCGCTTCATGGGAGGCACGCCCACGGAGCAGGCGGTGGCCAAGGAACAAGCGGGCTGGTGGGCGGCCGTGGCCAATTTGAAATTTGAGTTCAACAATGCGCTGAATGCCGAAATTCGGATTGCCTTCGATCGGAACGATGGAGCCTGGTCGTACGTCGGGACAGACTGCCGAAACATTCCCTTGGATCAGCCGACGATGAATCTGGGGTTTCTGGACGGCGGCACGGCGGCCCATGAATTCGGTCATGCGATCGGATTGGCTCACGAGCACCAAAACCCGGCGGGAGGGATTCAGTGGAACGAGGAGGTGGTGATTCGCGAAGCCGCGAAAGCGCCGAATTTCTGGGACGAGGCGACGACGCGCCATAATATTCTCCGTAAGTACAGTGCGGATCAGATCAATGGAACCAAGTTTGACCCCGACTCCATCATGCTGTACTTCTTCCCCGCCTCCTGGACGCTCAACGGCATCGGCACCAAGGCGAACGAGGTCTTGTCGGCGATGGACAAGGCGTTCGTGGCCGGAGCGAAAATGTATCCGAAGACGGGTGGGACCGTGTCGAACGCCGTCGAACTCCTCGTCAACGCCAAAAAGCGCACACAGGCGGCGATCGGGAAGCCCGGAGAAGAGGACCTCTATCGGTTTACGGCCACGACCGACGGGCGGTACGTGATCGATACCCTGGGGCCGACGGATGTCGCGATGAAACTGTTCGGGCCGAACAGCGAGACGGCGCTGATCGCGGAAGATGACGATTCCGGCCTCGATCTGAACGCCCGAATCGCGGCCGACCTGATCAAAGGCGACTATTTCGTGCAGGTCCGCCACTACAGCCGCCAATCCGGGACCGGGAAATACTCGATCAAGGTGCGAAAAGTGTGATGGCGCCGTCCGCCATCCAGCGGGGCCGCATAGGGAGAAGCAGCGACCATGATCATCTCGATAATCAATCATACCAACGGCAAGGTGTCGGATGAGGACGCGCAGGAAGCGATTCGCGCGATCAATCGTCAGATCCGCGAAGATTACGAGCCGTATTGGCATATCGGCGCCGAGTTGCGGTTGGAAGGGCGCGGCGGCAAGAAGCCCTCGACGCAGAGCATCGCCGACATGCGCGGCGACGCGGTGTTGTATCTATGGGATTCCATGGACGTCGACGGCGCGCTCGGTTACCACGACCTCACGAATCGGGGGGTGCCCTATGGATTCGTGTTTACCGAGGTGGCGAAGCAATTGGGTGAAGCGTGGACGGTGACCCTGTCGCATGAGGCGTTGGAGATGGTGGGAGATTCCGAAGTCAATCTTCTGGTGCAGGGGCCTCATCCCTCCAACGGCAACCGCACGGTCTTCCATTGGTATGAAATGTGCGATGCGGTGCAAGCCGAGACGTATGAGATCGACGGAGTGAAGGTCTCGAATTTTTTGCTGCCGTTGTATTTTACGGGGGGAGAGGAGAAGGGAGGGCGGAACGATTTCCTGGGCCGCGCACATCATGGCAAAACCTTGCGATCGTTCGGTGTGAACCCCGGAGGCTATATCGGCTTTTTTGATCCGGAAAAAGGGGAGCACGAGACGTTTATGGCGAAAGGCGACACGGTGGCGGCCAAGCGATGGAAGATCAAATCGCAGATGAAGGGGGCGCGGCGGGGCATTCGTTATCAACGGTACAGGACATAGCTCATGACATCGCGCATTTCTCGCCTTTTGTAAATCATGGGTAGGTCTTTCGATCCTGCCGATTAGTCCCTCTGGCGTCTTGAGTCATCCAGGGGATTTCGCTACAATCCGTCTCCCTTTGCAGCGGCGGTTACCCTTTTGTTAAGGAGCAAGTCATGGCCAAGGTCTTGGAAGGCCCGGGAATGGGGCTGATGAAAAAGTGGGGCATTCACGTTCCCAACTACGTGGTCGTCACGTCCGCGGAAGAACTGGCCAAGTTGGGGCAGGTCAACGACTGGTTGAAACGTTCAAAGTTGGTCGTGAAAGCCCACGAGGCGATGGGCTCTCGATTTAAGCTCGGGTTGGTCAAGGTGGGGCTGGATCTGGATGGCGCCGTTTCCGCCGTGAAAGAGATGGTGGGACGACAGGTCGGCAGTATCACGGTGTCGCAAGTGATCGTTTCCGAGATGATTCCACATAAAGAAGAATATTACTGCGCGGTCAAATCCGTCAGGGAGGGGAACGAAATCCTGGTCGCCAATTGCGGCGGTATCGAAGTGGAATCGAATTGGGATCGAGTCAAGCGGCTCCCGGTCGAAGTGGGGCAACAGCCCGCCCTTGAGGCTCTGGAGAAGGTGGTGAAGGAGGCGGGATTTACGGGGCCGTTGGTGAAGCGGATGGCGGATTTCGCCGGGAAGCTCTTTGCTTGTTTCGACAACGAAGACGCCCAGTATCTTGAGGTGAATCCCGTCGTCGCCAGAGAAAGCGACGGAGAATTGGTCGCGTTGGATGCGGTGACGCTGCTCGACGCGGACGCCAAGTTCCGCCATCCCGATTGGAATTTCCAGTTCGCTGCGGAGTTCGGCCGAGCCTACACGAAGAACGAATTGGACATCATGGCCATAGACAGCAAGATCAAGGGCTCGGTGAAGTTCATTGAAATTCCTGGAGGAGACACGGCGATGCTGCCGGCGGGCGGCGGCGCCAGCGTCTATTACTCCGACGCCGTGGTGGCGCGAGGCGGCAAGCTCGCCAATTACGCGGAGTATTCCGGAGATCCGCCGGACTGGGCCGTGGAAGCCCTCACGGAAAAAGTGTGCGGGTTGCCGGGAATCAAGAACATCATCGTCGGCGGCGCCATTGCGAATTTCACCGACGTGAAAAAAACGTTCGGCGGGATCATCAACGGGTTTCGGAAAGCCAAGGCCGACGGAAAGTTGAAGGGCGTGAAAATTTGGGTGCGACGAGGCGGTCCCCGGGAGAAAGAAGGCCTCGACGCGATGCGCGCGCTGAGGGACGAAGGATTCGATATCGAGGTCTTCGACCGATACACGCCGCTGACGGACATCGTTGATAAAGCGTTGGCGGGAAAGTGACGAGTCCTGCGCGACGCGCGATGGATTCGTGCGCGTCCGCTCTTTCGCGTCGTCATTGATCGCCCATCATCGACTTACGACCACGAGGAGATCCTGATGAGCATTCTCGCAAACAAAGACACCCGTGTGGTGATTCAAGGCGGCCAGGCCGGCGTCAACGCGGCCCGTCGAATGGCCGAGTTCTGTTATCTGATCAAGCGTCCCCTCAACGTTGAGGCGTTCGTCTATCCCCCCGATGCCGGCAAGACCAACGAAATTCCCTACGGCAGCGGGCTCATCGCGGTTCCTGTCTATGCGACCATCGCCGAAGCCACCAAGCATCATCCGACGATCAATACCAGTCTGGTATACATCGGCGCCGATCGCGCGATGAAAGCCGGACTGGAGGCGCTCGACGATCCGCACATTCACTTGGTCTCGATGATTACCGAGGGGGTTCCGGAAAAGGATGCGAAGCTCCTGGGAGCTCATGCGCGCAAATTGGGCAAGGTGTTCAACGGACCGTCGTCCATCGGAATCATCTCCGCCGGCGCGTGTCGGTTGGGCGTGATCGGAGGGGCGTTCGACAATCTGGTGCTTTCCAAGCTGTATCGCGAAGGGTCTTTCGGGGTCATCACCAAGTCGGGCGGCCTCTCAAACGAAATCATCTGGATCTGCTCTCAGTTCGCGGACGGCATCACGACCGCCATCGGGATCGGCGGCGACGCCTATCCGGGCACCGATTACGTCACCTATCTTGAAATGTTCGAGAATGATCCGCAAACGAAGGCGGTCGTCATTGTGGGTGAAATGGGCGGAGACCTCGAAGAGCGCGCGGCCGAGTGGTACGGCGCTAAAAAACGCCGTATCAAACTGATCGGCGTCGTTTCCGGGTTCTGTCAGGAAAGTTTGCCCAAGGGCATGAAGTTCGGCCATGCGGGCGCCAAGGAAGGGATGAAGGGCGAGGGGTCGGCTCGCTCCAAATCGGAGGCGCTTCAGCGGGCGGGCGCGATCGTCCCGCCGACGTTCGGGGCGCTGGGACCGGCCATTAAAGAGGTCTACCAGGAATTGCTCAAGTCCGGGCAGGTCAAGGAAGTCGTTGAGCCGGCCAGCCTGCCGAAACTTCCCAAGACCGTCGAAGAGGCAATGAAGGCGGACGAGGTGATCGTGACGCCGTTGATCCGCACCACCATCAGCGACGATCGCGGCGATGAGCCTTGCTATGACGGCTATCCTGCCTCGGAGCTCATCAACAAAGGGTACGAAATTCCTCACGTGATCGGTCTGCTGTGGGACAAGCGATTGATCTCGAAGCAGGAAGCGGAGATCATCAAGCGGATCATCATGCTGTCCGCCGATCACGGACCTTGTGTCAGCGGCGCGTACGCGACGATTCTGGCCGCCTGTGCCGGGATCGGCTTGTCGCAAGCGGTGGCGGCCGGCCTGATCATGATCGGCCCCCGTTTCGGCGGGGCGGTGACCGATGCCGGGCGTTGGTTCAAATACGCGGTGGACAACAAGATGAGCGTGGACGAGTTTCTGGCCTACATGAAAAAGAACGTGGGGCCTGTCCCTGGTATCGGCCATCGTGTGAAGAGTCTCCGCAATCCGGACAAGCGTGTAAAGGAACTGGTCGCCTACGTGAAGAGCTTGAAGATCAATACGCCGTGTCTTGATTTTGCGCTGCAGGTCGAGCAGGTGACGGCGGCGAAGAAAGACAATCTGATTTTGAACGTCGACGGCACGATGGCGGCGGTGTTGGTTGATTTGGGGTTTCCGATCGACAGTTTGAACGGGTTCTTCATCCTGTCTCGCACGATCGGTTTGATCGGTCACTGGGTCGATCAAAAACGTCAAGACAGCCGTTTGATCAGGCTGTTCGATTACCTGGTGAATTATGCTGCGCCGAAGCGGCGTGAAGTGCCGCCATTGAAATAACCGCGGAGGCTCCCGCCGCTTTTTGAATCGTGGCGGGATACACCGCTTTACCCGGAGGCTGTAGGCGGAGGCGCGCGACAAGGGAGAGCCCCTCTCCTGTTTCCGTCACCGTGTCCCCAGCCCGTTTGTGAGGAGAAACCGATGTCACTTGAGCTTGCGAAGAAGCTCTACGCCAAGATGCCGGATGTGTTAACCAAGGCCAGGAAGAAATTCGGCAGGAGCCTGACGTTGGCCGAAAAAATTCTCGTGTCCCACGCGGACGATTTCGAAACTCAGCAGTGGGAACGCGGCAAGGCGATGCTGGCATTGCGCCCGGATCGCGTGGCGATGCAGGACGCGACGGCGCAGATGGCGATGCTCCAATTCATGCAGGCTGGCAAGAAAAAAGCGGCGGTGCCCAGCACGATTCATTGCGATCATTTGATCCGCGCTGAGATGGGGTCCGAGAAAGATCTGCTCCGCGCGATGGACGAAAACAGGGAGGTCTACAATTTTCTCGCGTCGGCGGCGAAGAAGTACGGCATCGGGTTTTGGAAGCCGGGCGCCGGCATCATTCACCAAGTCGTGCTGGAAAATTATGCGTTTCCCGGCGGCCTCATCATCGGCACCGACTCGCACACGCCGAACGGCGGCGGATTGGGCATGTTGGCGATCGGGGTCGGAGGGGCGGATGCGGGCGAAGTCATGGCCGGTTTGCCTTGGGAGGTGCTCCATCCCAAGTTGATCGGGGTGCGGCTGACCGGGCGGTTGAGCGGGTGGGCGTCACCGAAGGACGTCATTCTCTATCTCTGCGGTCTCTTGACGGTCAAGGGCGGCACCAACAAAATTGTCGAGTATTTCGGTCCAGGGGCCGAAACGATCAGTGCGACCGGCAAGGGAACGATCTGCAACATGGGCGCGGAGTTGGGCGCGACCACGTCCGTCTTTCCCTTCGATCAGAAAATGGTCGACTACATGAAAGTGACGGACCGGGCGGCCTTGGCGAACCTTGCAATGGCGAACGGGGAGCATCTGGTGGCGGATCCGGAAGTGTATCAGTCTCCAGAAAAATACTATGACCAAATCGTCGAGATCGACTTGTCGAAGCTGGAACCGCACGTCGTCGGCCCCCACACGCCGGATTTGGCCCGTCCCATCTCGAAGCTCGCCGCCGAGGCCGAAGAGAAGAAGTACCCGGTTGAATTGAAAGCGGCGTTGATCGGCAGTTGCACGAACTCCTCCTATGAGGACATCAGCCGTTCGGCTCATGTGGCGCGGCAGGCGTTGAAAGCGGGGGTGAAGGCGAAGACCTCGTTCCTGATCTCGCCGGGGTCCGAACGCATTTACCATACGATGAAGCGTGACGGCTTCCTTGACACGTTTGAACAGCTCGGCGGGACCGTCCTTTCGAACTCCTGCGGCCCCTGTATTGGCCAATGGAAGCGCGCGGACGGTGTCAAGGGAAGGGCGGACTCGATTGTCAGTTCCTTCAATAGGAATTTCCCCGGTCGCAACGACGGTATCAACGAAACGCTCTCGTTTCTGGCGAGTCCTGAAATCGTGACGGCGTTTGCCATCACGGGGGATCTTCGATTCAATCCGCTCGGCCAACCGATCAAGGGGGCGGACGGCACGGAGGTCATGCTTGAACCTCCGGTGGGGGAGGAGCTGCCGGCGAAGGGGTTCGCGAAGGGCGAGGAAGGTTATGTTCCGCCGGCCGAGAACGGTGATGCGCTGACCGTGGATATTCCTCCGACCAGTGAGCGGCTTCAGCTTTTGCAGCCGTTTCCCAAATGGGATGGAAAGGATTTTGAGAAACTCCCGCTCCTGATCAAGACCAAGGGAAAGACCACGACCGATCACATTTCACCGGCCGGTCCCTGGCTCAAGTTTCGCGGTCATTTGGACAGGATCAGCGACAACATGTTCCTGGGGGCCAACAACGCCTTTTCCTCAGAGCCGGGGAAGGGAACCAACGTGCTGACCGGTGAGTCCAATCTCACCATCGCGCAGATCGCCAGGGATTACAAGGCCAAGGGGATTGGATCGGTCGTGGTGGGCGATGAGAACTACGGCGAGGGCAGCAGTCGCGAGCATGCCGCCATGTCGCCGCGGTTTCTGAATGTGCGGGTCGTCATTGCAAAGAGTTTCGCCCGTATTCACGAGACCAATTTGAAGAAGCAGGGGATCTTGGCGTTGACCTTCGCCGATCCGAAGGATTACGAGAAGATCGAGCAGCAGGACCGCATCAGCGTGACGGGGCTACGGGAGTTGGCGCCCGGCAAGCCGGTGACGGTGAACGTACACAAGGCGGATGGACAGACGCTCACCATCCAGGCGAACCATAGTATGACCGAGCAACAGATCGAGTGGTTCAAGGCCGGTTCGGCGCTCAATGCGTTGAACTGATCGACAACCCCGTAATCCAAGAGAGGAAGACGTCATGGCTAAAGCGGATAAAATCATCTACACCAAAACGGACGAAGCGCCGATGTTGGCGACCTATTCGTTCCTGCCGATCATCAACGCGTTCACCAAGGCAGCCGGTGTGACCGTAGAGCTGCGTGACATTTCCCTTGCCGGCCGCGTCATCGCCGCGTTTCCCGAATATTTGACGCCGGAGCAAAGACAGCATGACGCGTTAGCCGAGCTTGGAGACATGGCCAAGACGCCGGAGGCCAACATCATCAAGCTCCCGAACATCAGCGCCTCGGTGCCGCAGTTGGTGGCCACTATCAAGGAGTTGCAGGCGCAGGGGTACAAGTTGCCGGACTACCCGGAAAATCCGAAGGACGACAAGGAAAAGGAAATCAAGGCGAGATACGATAAGATCAAGGGGAGCGCGGTCAATCCCGTGTTGCGCGAGGGCAACTCTGATCGCCGCGCGCCGCTCTCCGTCAAGGCGTACGCCAGGAAACACCCTCATAAGATGGCTCCCTGGAGTCCCGATTCCAAAACGCACGTCTCTCACATGAAGAGCGGCGACTTCCGCTCCAACGAAAAGTCGGTCACCATTCCTGCCGCCACGACGGCGAGGATCGAGTTCGTCGGGTCGGATGGGAAGGTCTCGGTCCTGAAGGATAAAATTGCGTTGCAGGCCGGCGAAGTGCTTGATGCGACGTTCATGAGCGCCAAGGCGTTGCGATCGTTCTTGGAAGAACAGATCGAAGACGCCAAGAGGCAGGGCGTCCTCTTTTCGCTTCACATGAAAGCCACCATGATGAAGGTGTCGGATCCCAAGATCTTCGGCCATGCCGTGAGGGTCTATTACAAGGACGTCTTTGAAAAACATGGCGAGACTTTGAAGAAGCTGGGAGTCGATCCGGACAACGGCATCGGCGATCTCTACGCGAAGATCAAGACTCTGCCGGAGGAGCAGCGCAAAGCGATCGAAGCCGACATTCAAGAGGTGTACAAGAAACGTCCGCCGATGGCGATGGTGAATTCCGACAAGGGCATCACCAATCTGCACGTCCCGAGCGACGTCATCATTGATGCGTCCATGCCTCCCGTCATCAGAGACGGCGGAAAGATGTGGGGGCCCGACGGAAAATTGGCGGATGTCAAGTGCGTGATCCCGGACAGCAGCTACGCGCCGGTCTATCGGGAGGTCATCGAGTTTTGCAAGGTAAAGGGCGCCTTCGATCCCCGCACCATGGGATCGATTCCGAACGTGGGGCTCATGGCGCAGGCGGCGGAAGAGTACGGCTCGCACGATAAGACCTTCAAGGCTCCAGGAGACGGCACGATCCGCATCGTCGATGCGTCTTCCGGCCAGACGTTGCTGGAACACCGTGTGGAGGAAGGCGATATCTGGCGGGCTTGTCAGACAAAAGACGCCGCGATTCAAGACTGGGTGAAACTCGCCGTGACCCGCGCGAGAGCGACCGGTGTGCCTGCGGTCTTCTGGTTGGATAAGACCCGCCCGCATGACGCGGAGCTGATCAAGAAGATCAACGCCTACTTGCCGAAGTATGATACGACCGGGCTCGACATCAAGATCCTGCCACCGGCGGAGGCGTGTCGCTACTCGATCGAGCGCATGAAAGAGGGGTTGGACACCATTTCCTGTACCGGCAACGTGCTCCGGGACTATCTCACCGATCTGTTCCCGATCCTCGAAATCGGAACCAGCGCCAAAATGCTGTCGATCGTGCCGTTGCTGAACGGAGGGGGGTTGTTCGAAACCGGAGCGGGAGGATCCGCGCCGAAGCACGTCCAGCAGTTTCAAGAGGAGGGGTATCTCCGATGGGACTCGCTCGGCGAGTTTTTGGCGCTGGCCGCGTCGCTGGAACATTTGGCAAAGGTGGGAGATAATCGCGTGGCGAAAATTCTGGCGGATACGCTGGATCAAGCCAACGCGAAGTTTTTGGAGAGCAACAAATCGCCGGCTCGGAAAGTCGGCGAGATCGACAACCGCGGCAGCCATTTCTATCTCGCGCTCTATTGGGCGCAGGCGTTGGCCTCCCAGACCGAGGACAAGGTCATCGCGGAGAAGTTCGCGAAGATCGCCAAGGCGCTGAGCGACAACGAAAAGAAGATCAACGACGAATTGCTGGCCGCGCAGGGAAAACCTCAGGACATCGGGGGGTACTATCACCCGGACGACATCAAAACGTCCAAAGCGATGCGTCCGAGTGCGACCTTGAACAGCATTATCGACTCGTTTGCTTGATCACCTTGATGGATGAGGAGCGTGAGGGGGGACGGTTCCCTCACGCCTTTTCTTTTTGTCCGGGCATGTGAATTATGGCTCAGGATAACGACAATCTGATCGACCAACCCGAAGTGCT
>JAIWOH010000059.1 GCA_020216985.1 Nitrospira sp. | reverse complement strand
CAAGCCTCGGATGGTCACGATCGAGATTTCCGGCAAACAGTACACCGTGCCGGAAGGCATTACGGTCATCAAGGCCATGTGGTATGCCGGCCAGGAGGTCATCCGGGGCGTCGGGTGTTTGGGAGGGTTTTGCGGCGCCTGCGCCACGTACTACCGAACCAAGGATGATCCGAAGGTCAAGACTTGCCTGGCTTGTCAGACGGCGGTTCAGGACGGTATGTCGTTTACGATGATGCCGCCGTTTCCCGCGCGCAAAGCCGTCTATGACATTCGGACGCTCCAAGATCCGAAGCAGGATCTGTTCAACCTCTATCCTGAGGCTCCGCTCTGCCGTAATTGCAACGCCTGCACCGAAGCCTGTCCGCAAAAGATCGACGTGCGCGAAGGAGTGTGGAAAGCCGTGTTCGGCGATTTTCAGAGCGTCTCGGACATGTTCATGGATTGCGTGATGTGCGGGATGTGTACGCCGGTCTGCATCGCCGATATCGCTCCGAACCTCGTCGCCTTGTACGTGAGTCGCGCGCAAGGCGCGCATTTCACCGAGAAGCCCGTAGGATTGGAGACGCGCATCAAGGAAATCAAAGAGGGGCGGTTTGACGACGAGTGGAACAGGATTCTTTCGATGAACGAGCAGGAGCTGACGGAGCTCTGCGCCAAGGTCAAATGAGAAACAGACGGTCGCCGAGGGGCGTTTCGAGCAGCGTCATGATGATGAAAGACGAATGACCGCCGACGAGCACGAAGCATGAACATTCACGCGCTGCAACAAATCGTCCACCAAACCCGCGATGTCAGGCGCAAACAGACGCTCCCGCGATTGTCTCCGGCCGACCGCGATCAACTGATTCATAAGTACCATCCCGATTACCGGGCCAGCGCCTATCGTCCCCTTCGCTTTGGTCCGAATGAAGGAGAAAAAACGGTCGTCGAGCTGGCGACGTTGCTCGAGGGGGACAGCCCGATCGACGATCGCATCGACCTGATTCCCCATCATCAGGCGGACGTGTTGGTGATCGGCGGCGGCGGAGCCGGTTGCGCAGCAGCGTTGCACGCGCATGAAGCCGGAGCCAAGGTGATCTTGGCGACGAAGCTCCGGCTGGGAGACTCCAACAGCGTGATGGCCCAGGGCGGCATGCAGGTGTCCGTCGCGCCGGAAGACTCCCCGGTCACCCATTTTCTGGATACGCTCAAGGGCGGCCACATGGAGAACGACCATCATCTGCTCAAGGTGATGGTGGAGGAAGGGCCTGCGATCGCGAAGTGGTTGATCGACCTCGGCGTGCTCTTCGACCGACAGGCGGACGGCAATCTCCACGTGAAGAAGGGCGGAGGAAGCTCGAAGCCCCGCCTGTTGACCTGCTCGGACTACACCGGCCTGGAAATCATGCGGGTGCTGAAGGATGAGGTCATCAACCGGAAGATTCAATTGCTGGAGTTCTGCGCCGCCGTCGAGTTACTCAGCGACGGCGGTGGAACGTGCACCGGCGCCGTTCTCAAGGATCTGGACAACCAGCAATACGTCGTGGTCGCCGCCAAGTCGGTGATCGTGGCCACCGGCGGAATCGGACGACTGCACATTCAAGGCTTTCCGACCAGCAATCACTACGGCGCGACGGGAGACGGTCTCTGTCTGTGCTACCGTATCGGCGCGAAACTCTCCCATATCGACACCTTCCAGTATCACCCGTCCGGAGCGGTGTATCCAGAGCAGTTGATCGGCGCGTTGGTGACGGAGGGCATCCGGTCTGAAGGAGGCCATCTGGTCAACGCGAGAGGCGAACGGTTCGTCAACGAATTGGATACGCGGGACGTCGTGTCGTCGTCCATCATCCGGGAATGCGAAGAAGGGCGGGGGATTCGAACGATGTCCGGTCGCGTCGGTGTGTGGCTGGATACGCCGTTGCTCGACGTGGAGCACGGGCCGGGAACCGTCGAGAAACATTTTCCCGCCATGGTTCGGCAATTCGAGCGGTTCGGCATCGACATCAGCAAAGAGCCGGTGCTCATCTATCCTACTCTGCATTATCAAAACGGAGGCGTGAAGATCGACACCAATTCCGAAACCGAAGTGAACAATCTCTTCGTCGCGGGAGAGGCCTCAGGCGGACTGCACGGGCGCAATCGATTGATGGGCAATTCGCTTCTCGATTTGATGGTGTTCGGGAAACGGGCCGGGCTGACCGCTGCCGCCAGGGCCGGTTCCATGAAACAAGGAAAATTGACGCTCAAACATTTGGAGCGATTCCGGGCGGAAGCCAAGAGGCACGGCAACTTCAGCGGTGTCGTCTCGCCGATGATCCTGCCGGCGTACACCAGAAAAGTCGGATGAGGGGAAAGGGCGACGGGGGCATTTCTTGTGTTCGCCCACCGTGCAGGCAAGATCGATCAGACTGTAAAAACAATCGGGCGGTGATCCTAGGGGGTGAGGGCGTATCTCGGTGCGTTCAGGGGGTGGGTGAGAATAGTCCGCACAGTGAGAAACGCCTTCGCCACCGTCCGTAGGAGTCGTGAGGTAGAGAATGAACGTGCATGAATTCCAAGCGAAGTCGTTGTTCGCCCAGTTTGGCGTGCCGGTGCCGCGGGGAAAAGAAATCACGTCTCCCGAGGCCGCAACGGTGTGGGCGAATGAGCTCGACACTCCCGTCTTCGTCGTCAAGGCGCAGATCCACGCCGGCGGGCGTGGGAAAGCCGGAGGAGTCAAGCTGACGAAGGACAAGGGCGCCGTTTCCGGTCTCGCCAAGGAATTGCTCGGCAAGACCCTCGTTACCCATCAGACGGGACCAAAGGGACGGGTGGTCCGCCGTCTGTTGATCGAGGAAGGGGCGAACATCGCCAAGGAACTCTACCTCTCAATTTTGGTTGATCGGGACACAGGATACCCGACGTTTATCGCCAGCACCGAAGGGGGAATGGAGATCGAGGAAGTCGCGGCCCACACGCCTGAGAAAATCATCAAGGAAGCGATCGATCCCGCGGTGGGATTCCAGGGACACAACGGACGCAATGTCGCGTTTGCCCTCGGCTTGCATCAGATCGAACCGGCCGTGCTCAATCCGTTTGTGAAGTTGATGGAGAATCTCTATCGCCTCTTCATGGAAAAAAACGCGGCGCTGGTCGAGATCAACCCCCTCATCATCACCAAAGAGAAAACATTGATCGCGTTGGACGGCAAGGTGTCGTTCGACGACAACGGGCTTTTTAAATATCCCGATGTCCAGCAGATGCGGGATTTAAATGAAGAAGAACCGTTGGAAATCGAGGCGACGGCCAACAACTTGAATTATGTGAAGCTCGACGGCAACATCGGCTGCATGGTCAACGGCGCGGGTTTGGCCATGGCTACGATGGACGTCATCAAACTGGCCGGCAGCGAGCCGGCGAACTTTTTGGACGTGGGTGGTGGGGCGACGAAAGAAACCGTGGCGGCCGGGTTTCGGATTCTGCTCAAAGATCCGAACGTGAAGGGCATCTTCATCAACATTTTCGGCGGGATCGTCCGCTGCGAGCGGATCGCTCATGGTGTGATCGAAGCGGCGAAAGAGGTGCAGATGACCGTGCCGCTGGTAGTTCGGCTGCAGGGGACGAACGCGGAAGAGGGCCGTAAGTTGTTGGCCGAGTCCGGCTTGAAGCTGGAGGTGGCAAACGACTTGTGGGAGGCGGCGCAGAAGATCGTGAGGCTGACGGGGAAAGCAGCGTAAAGGAGAGCGTCGTGAGCATACTGGTCAACAAGAACACGCGGGTGGTCGTGCAGGGGATTACGGGCAAGGAAGGCTCGTTCCACGCGACGCAATGCAAGGCTTACGGGACGAAGGTCGTGGCCGGTGTGACGCCGGGCAAGGCCGGGCAGGAAGTCGATGGCATTCCCGTCTTCAACACCGTGCTCGAAGCGGTGAAAAAAACCGAATGCGACACCTCGCTCATCTTCGTCCCACCGCCATTCTGCGCAGACGCGATTCTTGAAGCCGCCGATGCCGGCATCAAACTCATTATCTGCATCACCGAAGGCATTCCGGTCAACGACATGGTGAAGGTGAAGCGGGCCTTGCGTGGTCGCGATGTCCGATTGATCGGCCCGAACTGTCCCGGCGTCATCACCGTGGACGAAGCCAAGATCGGCATCATGCCCGGCTTCATCCACAAGCGCGGCGTCGTCGGGGTCGTTTCCCGCAGCGGAACCCTGACCTATGAGGCCGTGCATCAGCTTTCGACGCTGGGGCTTGGCGAGACGACCTGTGTCGGCATCGGGGGCGATCCGGTCAACGGGACGGGATTTGTCGATGTCCTGCCGTTGTTCGAAAAGGATCCGGAAACACAGGCCATCGTGATGATCGGCGAGATCGGGGGCGATGCGGAAGAAAAAGCGGCCGAGTTCATCAAACAGCACGTCAAGAAACCGGTCATCAGCTTTATTGCCGGTATCACGGCGCCTCCTGGCCGCCGCATGGGTCATGCCGGCGCAATCATCTCGGGCGGCAAAGGCACGGCGGCCGAAAAAATGAGAGCCCTTGAATCAGCCGGTGTGACGGTCGTCAAAAACCCGGCCGAAATCGGTCAAGCGGTCAAAAAGGCGTTGGGGCGATAAATCTTCAAGAGCCGCCGGTTATTCTCGGTAGTCCCCTCATCTGTTCCGTCACGCTCGTTGCTATTTCCCGTCCTTTTCAGCCTGCACGGCGCGACACCATGCCTTTGTAAACTGTCGGTAAGCTGCTGCCGGATGGGTCACGGTGGATACCGGCTCGATTTTCACGCGGAAGCAGCAGCGTTCCTCTGTGATCGCAATATCGGGATATTGGATTTACCGATACCTCTAATCCGTTTTATCTATTTTAATAAATGAAGGAGGGGTTGCTACTGTTGGCGCCGTCTCCAGCCAGGATAGGAAAAGAGTATGTGGAGACGACTATTTTGGTCTGCGCGTCGATGCTTGCAACGGCAGAAACGGGGGATGGTTCGAGCGTGATGAAGGCATGGCCATCTTGTTCCGCTTTCTTAGGTCTCGTGGAAATCCGACTCACATCAGACTTCGCGATCACAACTCGTCGAACAGTCTTTACCGTGGGAGGGTGATGAATGAAAACGAGAATTGCGGCGCTGATTGTCCTTCTCTGTGTGGTTGGTTCTTCTTCATCCGCCCGCGCGGCGGCCGAGCTGCCTACGATGTCGTCCGGGACGATCGAGCCCTATCTGTCCTTCATGGCGGGTGTCGCCATTCCATTCAGCGAGGATGCTACGTTCCGTAATGGGGATGTTGAGCGAGATATTGACTATCAGATGAAACAGTCGGTCGGCGGCAACGCGGGAATTTGGTTTCCGACCAGAAACAAGTTGGCGGGGTTTGATGTCGGCGGTGAAATCGAAGGCTATGTCTGGTGGCCGGACATCGCCTGTTGTCGCAATGGAGTCAATGGCACGCTGAATCCCGACGGTACGTTTGAAGGCACCACAACAGAAATACAAGGCATTTACATCGGCGGGAATATCATGCTTCGCCGGCCGTTTGCGATTTCAGAAGCGTATCCAAACGGGCGGTGGTATCCGTACATCGGAGTGGGAGGAGGAGCCCATCAGCTCGCGTTTCGGCCTGGTGGTGCGAGAGGGGCTACCTTTTCGGCTCCCCTCACGACACAGAGGGATACGGCTCCAGCGTTCCAGGTAAAAGGGGGAGTCAAGGTATTTCTGATTAAGTATGTAGCGGCCTTTGCCGAAGCGAAATACACCCATGCCTTTCACGATGGGTTGGGGACGGATCGATTTGGACTATCACCAGCGCCATTTGACGGTCCACTTATATTGGACGACTATGAATCTACGATCCGAACTATCAGTGTCCATGCGGGACTGTCACTCCACTTTGATATCAGACCGTAGGTAGTAAGAAGCTGTCGCGTCCCTCTGCCTAAGCGGTGGGGGACGCGACACGAAGTTTCTCCTTCCGATTCTCATGCTCCTCACTGGGGATTTTCCGTTTCTCTACCTCAACCTGCCGGCTCAGAGATTGGTTGGTGCCTAAGTCGATCGTTCAGAGAGGAAATGACCCGGGTGAGATAGAATTGACTTGCTGAGCGGAGCCTGGTCCGATAGGAGGCGCACACGGCGTATTTCCCTGTTGCCGCAGTACGTGATCCAAACGGTGCCGGGTGATCGTTGGCATCCGCAGAAATTCGACGCCGAAGACGTTCTTGCTTACCCACCGGATTTTTCCCAACTCGATGAACAGCGACAGGGTCGAATCGGGGAAAATCACGCTGAGCTTGACGTCACTGTCGGCGAGAGCTGTTCGATCACAGACAATGGAACAGCCTCTAAGGGAAAGATCTGTGATCGTTCCTTCCCCTACGAATGGAGCGCCTCTGAAAATCACCGGATACGAAACGGGATAACGGTACGATGACCGCGAATCGTGCATGGCTTTCCTCCTTCGAAAAGCATCTGTGAGGGAATCTATCGGAACAACATGGAAGGAGCTATCCCTCTCAGGAGGGGAGAGGCAAGCCGAAAAAGAGGGATGCGTCTCTCTGGGGCGCGGCGGAGGATTCTCTTGTAGAGATGCAGGGGATATGGAGGAATGGAAAACGGGACCGGGCCTTCACCGCTGAGGGTCAGGAAGCGTGCTCTCAGGCCGCTCAAGTCGCTCCAGGATGTCTTGCTTCAGTCTGGTCGGCTCTTCGATGCGATTTTCTCGCTGCAGCACGTTGATTTCTTTTGCCTTTCTCGCGTTCAGCTCGACCATATCCACGTCATCTCGAACCAAATGAGGAGTCAGAAAGACCAAAAGATTCAGCTTCTCCATCGTCCGGTTCTGAGACCGGAACAGCCATCCGAGCCAAGGGATGTCCCCGAAAAACGGCACCTTTCGCTCGTTGACCGTAATGTTATCGCGGACCAGTCCTCCGACGACGAGAGTCTGCTGGTCGTGGGCGATCGTCGTGGTTTCCATTGAACGTTTGGTGGTTGTGGGACCGACCGGGATGGTGGCTGTTCCCGACCCGATGGTTTGAGCCACGGCTTCCGATATGGCGGTGATCTCTTGCTTGATTTCAAGCCGAATCAAATCGTCTTCGAGGACTTGCGGAGTAATCTCCAATGTGACTCCCACGTCTTTCCGCTCGATCGTGACCAACGTACCTCCGGTGATGCCCTGAGCCTGTCCGGTCGGGAACGGCCGATTTTCTCCGACGACGATCTTCGCCTTTTGATTGTCCGCCGCCAACACTTGAGGAGTGGACAGAATGTTCGTGTCGGTCATGTTCATGAGCAGTTGCATGAAGGCACGGACATTGACGGTATTCAGCACGGTAAACGCCCCTCCCGTTGCGCCTCCGGCGGCGATGCCGCTGATCGCCTGGGCCACCGAAGCGAGATCTTCCGGGGCCCGGTTGAATCCGGCGAGTCCCTGAGCTGAACCGGAGCGCCAAGCGCCGAGCACTTGCGTCGGATCGGTTCCGATTTGTCTCAGACGGTCGACCTGCACCTCGAGAATGACGGCCTCCACGAACACCTGGTGGCGCCGGACATCCAGATCGCGGATGACGGATTGCAGTTGGCTATAGGCGGCTTTGGTGGAGCTGATGATGATGGAATTCGTCGCTTTGTCGGCAAAGACTTGGACGGGTGCTTCGAATTCCGTCAGCGGTCGCATAGGAGGTCTCATGCCAGGGGCCATTTGGGCGACCGTCTGCGAACGCGCCACGAGATTGGTCAAGACGGCCGCAAGATCCGAGGCGTTCGCATGCTTGAGTCGATAGACGAAGACGCCACGCTCGGGGGGTAGATCGCCCATTTGCACGATCTGATAGACGTTACCCTTGGGGATGACGGCCAGGCGGGCCACTTCCAACGCCGAGACGAACATCTGGTAGGCTTGCTCTTTAGTGACCTTGGTGGGGGAATAAACGGAAATCTTGCCTGCTTGCTTTTTGATCGTGTCATCAAGGACAAAGTTTTTCCCGGTCAGCTCGCTGATAAAACGAACGAGAACGGGGATCTCCACCTCGTTAAAGTCCAGCGCGACCTTGGCCGATTGAGCGCCGGCTCCCTGAGCCCACAATCCCGGCGGACACAAGAGTGTCAGGGTCCATAGCCCCGCACAGACACAAACAGCCGCCATTCTTCTCATGACTTGCACCTAGCGGAATACGAACCGGTTCCCCTGCCTCTACACCGGCAAGAGCTTTCAATAGTAACGCGGGCACCGGTTGCCGCGCAACGACTGACCGTATCACAGGGGCCATGGGTGAGACAACAAAAGCGCTCTTGCATAACATGGATACCCGTCGTCCGCCGATTCTCTTTCGGGGGCCCATGGAAGCCATGGGAGCTATAGGAACGTGGCGAGGGCGGAGACCTGACCGGCTCTTCTTGCTGTTATTTATTCTCTGCAATCTGCCGATAAGAGAACGGTGCCGGGCAAACCGGCTTTTCTTCGATTGAGTCTAAAAATTGGCGGAACGGAACCTTCAGGCATTCGTCCGGCGGTTGCTTTGTGAGGCCGATGGAGACCCTGTGAGGGCATTGGGCCTTCTTGTTCTTGCTCTTGAAAAAACCGAGGCGCGATCAGCGGAACGTGCACAACGACTCATTGCCGAGGTCAGGCACGCGCTGATGCCGGAACTTGGAATCGAGAGAGGTCGCCCTGTCCAGCACCTTGCGGGAAATCGCTCCTGGGAGGGGGGGCAACAGTGTCTGCGCTGTGGCAAGACCTTATTCCGAAGAGCGTCGTGGAGTGACGGTGACGAGCGGACACTCTCTCCCGGCTACATCTATGAAATCGGATTACATTTCTCGCCGGAACCGCCGGATGATTATGATCCGTGCCGGTAACTCTTCTGTCCCACGGTCGGCCTGTTCAATCGAGACCGTTATTTGTACCTATTTGTACAGGCCGTGGCAGAAATGAAAGGCAGGATTCATCATGCTGAACCAACAGGCGGTAACCAATCACTTTTCTAAGCACGTCTTCGAGAACGAGCTAGCTCGAGACCAGGCATTTCTATTGCAAAATCACCCGACTTTTTTGACCTGCCGCGCTACCGGACACAGTTCTCGGCGCGAGGGGAGCAAACCGCACGGCAAGATCGCAACAATTTCGGGACGGTCTGCTAAGGTTGTACGGTGCCACCGAATAAAAAAAGAACAGTAAAAGAGAAAGACAAGAGCGAGACAGGCCGCGTGCGTGGGCTGAAGCAGGCCGGTTCCGGCTATGGTAGGAAGACCGCTCTGCTGGAAGAAGCCATTACGCAGATGAACGCGGGCAAGTATGGGCGGGCGTCGGCGTCGCTGAAAGAATT
Source organism: Nitrospira sp. (assembly GCA_020216985.1). Taxonomy (GTDB): domain Bacteria; phylum Nitrospirota; class Nitrospiria; order Nitrospirales; family Nitrospiraceae; genus Nitrospira_D. Next base: position 713 of record JAIWOH010000059.1, on the reverse strand, counting down.
GCTGGCGATGGACCCCCACAACATGGAGGCGCGCCGGCTTTTTGCGACTCTTCATCTCCGTCTGGGCAGTTTGATTCCCGCTAAACAAGCGTTTGATTCGCTCATCGATGAAGCGTTTGCGCGGCAAGACTATTGGCTTGCGGAGTCTTTGCTGCGAGAGTATTTGGCCGCTGGGCCTCGATGCGTTCCCTATCTCGAAAAACTCGGCTCAATCTACCAAGATAAAGGGCAGATATTGGACGCGGTCGCCGAATATGCCAAGGCGATCGACATCTTGATAGAAGATCCCGACCCCGATGACCCTCAGTACGCGGCCAGGCTGTATCAACAAATCAGGAACCTTGCTCCGGCGTCTCCCCCCGCCATCCGCTTGAACCGTTATTTTGACCCGCAAACCGGTGAACTCATCGCAAGGCCCGGGGATGTTTCCATGCACGATCCGTCGTCAAGCGACGATGGTTTTACCGGGGATGTCGTCGGTCTCGATGACATCGTCGTTGCCGATGAAACCGCCGATGATGGAGGAGGGGCAATCGTCGATGACGGGGTGATCGATGACGGCTCCCGCAGTCCGATTCTGTCGCAAGAGCCGCCGACTGAAATAAACGGTGCTGAAACAAACGGCGTCGAATGGCTGACGGATCCATCGCCTGGGGAAGGGCGATCGATTGTCGAGCCGGAACTGGAGTCGGAATCGGAATCGGAATCGGAAA
>JAIWOH010000039.1 GCA_020216985.1 Nitrospira sp. | reverse complement strand
CTGGCGGGACTGTTGGGAGTCCCCACCGTTGCACTCTTCGGGCCGACCGATCCGGCCCGATGGGCGCCCAAAGGATCGCACGTGATTGTCTTGCGAGCAGGACCGTGCACGTGCCCTTCGTGGGAGCACGTCATCACTTGTTCCGAAAAAGTCTGTTTGGCCGTTTCCCCCGAACAGATACTGGACGCGTGCAGAAAACATGAGCAATCGATGATCAAATCACAAGACCACCGCCCGGACTCTACCTTGTCTCCACTTGACCCGTGTGCTAAAGTGGCCCGTTCATTTTCTCCTTCTTTGCTGAGAACTTAGGAGATTCGACGTGTCTCACGGCGTCGTCCAAGAAATGGTTGCCACCGCCTTGCTCGGTGCTCTCAATGATGCCAAGAAAAAGGGCCGATTGAAGACGGAAACCTGGCCGGCGTTGACTCTGGATGCGCCAAAACGTCCGGAGTGGGGGGAATTAGCGACGACGATCGCGATGTCCTTGGCGCCGTCGGAGGAAAAAAACCCTCATGAGATCGCTGAAATTATCGCCGAACATCTCACAGAAACGGAGCAGCTCTTCGAGCGGGTGGAAATTGTCCGCCCTGGATTTTTGAACCTGACGATCAAGCCGACCTTGTGGCACGAGGTGTTACGAGAGATCGACGCGAGAGGAGACGCCTACGGCAAAGCCGATGTGGGACGGGGACATCGCGTCATCGTCGAATATGTCAGCGCCAATCCCACCGGTCCGCTCCATGTCGGGCACGGACGGGGAGCGGCGGTCGGGCAGGCCGTCGCCCGCCTGTTGGAAGCAGTCGGGTATGACGTGACCAGCGAGTACTATATCAACGACGCCGGCAGACAGATGAAACTGTTGGGAGCGTCGGTCTATGCGCGTTACCGAGAGCTCTGCGGGCAGCCTGCCGAATTTCCGGAAGAAGGCTACCACGGCGCCTATATCGGCGATGTCGCTCGACGCCTCAAGCACAAGCTCGACGACGAGACGGGATCTTCCGATCCGGCGGAGATCGAGGCGCGATGCCGTGCGCTCGCGTATGGGGAGCTGTTGGAATTGATCCGTGAGGACCTTGCGTCGTTCGGCATCGAATTTCAGTCGTGGTTCAGCGAGGAGTCCTTGCTCAAGTCCGGGGCGGTGGAGCAGGCCTTGGATGATCTGCAAGCTCGCGGCCTTTTGTTCGAGCAAGAGGGCGCACTGTGGTTCCGTTCCACGACCTTCGGTGATGAAAAGGACCGTGTCGTCAAGAAGCAGGACGGCGAATACACCTACCTGGCGTCGGACATCGCCTATCACCGGGACAAACTGCGGCGCGGATATGACCTGCTGGTCGACGTGTGGGGAGCCGACCACCACGGCTACATTCCCCGCATGGAGGCCGTGATGCAGGCCTACGGCCATCCGAAGGAGCGGCTGCGGGTGGTGTTGGTTCAACTCGTCAAGCTTCTGAGGGCCGGGGTTGAAGTCAAGATGTCAAAGCGGACCGGTTCGTTCGTGACCATGCGAGAGGTCATCGACGAAGTGGGCGCCGATGCCGCCAAGTTCTTTTTCCTCATGAGGGATTCACGGACCCATCTTGACTTTGATCTGGAACTGGCCAAGCAACGATCGGCGGACAATCCGGTGTACTATGTGCAATACGCCCACGCTCGTATCGCGAGCTTGTGGCGGACGGCCGCCTCGCGGGGGATCGAGTGCCCTCGACCGAAAGAGACGGACATCGCCCCCTTGACCGATCCTGACGAATTGGGGCTGATTCGAAAGCTCTCCGTCTATCCGGACATCCTTCAGACCAGCGCGTCCACGTTCGAGCCCCATCGTGTCACGTATTATCTCCAGCAGCTCGCGGCGCTGCTGCATACCTTTTACAACAAACATCGGATCCTCCCTCCCGCGGGCGGTCAGGAACACGATGAGGCGGGATCGGCCGAGGAACTGACGCCCAAGCGGACCGCCGCCAGGCTGGCCCTCATGCGCGGCGTTCAGCAAGTCATCAGAAACGGTCTGACGGTGCTGGGAATTTCCGCGCCCGAGCAGATGTGAAAAAAGAAGGGCGCGGCATGATCCAGTATCGGCTTCAACAACGAGATCGGCACTCCAAAGCCAGGGTCGGCCGATTGTGCACCGCGCGGGGCGTCATCGATACGCCGGCGTTCATGCCGGTCGGTTCATTGGGACCGGTCAAGGGACTGGCACCGGACGATCTGCAGCTTATGGGATTTCGGTTGTTATTGAACAACGCCTATCATCTCTATCTCCGCCCGGGTCACAAGATCGTGGCCGAGATGGGCGGACTGCACGCCTTTACCGGCTGGCCGGGGGCGATTTTGACGGACAGCGGGGGCTTTCAGGTGTTCAGTTTGGCCAAGTTATGCAAGGTGACGGACGAAGGCGTGGTCTTTCAATCGCACATCGACGGATCGAGTCATTTCATCACGCCGGAAATCGCCGTTGAAATCCAAGAAGCGTTGGGAGCCGATATCATCATGGCCTTCGATCACTGCGTCGCGTTGCCAGCCAGCCGCGAGGCGGTGCTGGACGGCGTGCGGCGAACCAAGTTATGGGCCGAGCGTTGTTTGGCCGGCCGGCGCAGAAACGACCAGGCCCTGTTCGGCATCGTGCAGGGCGGCCTGGACACGGATCTGCGCGTCCGCTCGGCGAGAGACCTCACGGCCATGGGATTCGACGGCTATGCGGTCGGCGGCCTGTCCGTGGGAGAAAGCAAGGCCGAGATGTACGCGATGCTCGACGCGACGGTGCCGGAACTGCCGGAGAACAAGCCGCGGTATCTGATGGGGGTGGGATATCCGGAAGATCTGATCGAAGGGGTCTTTCGCGGCATCGACCTCTTCGACTGCGTCGCGCCCTCGCGGCATGGACGGACCGGCTCGTTGTTTACGACCGCGGGACGGGTGGTCATCAAACAAGCCCGATACGCCCGAGATGAGCGGCCGATCGATTCCGACTGCGGGTGCCCGGTCTGCGGGCGCTACTCGCGGGCGTATCTTCATCATCTGTTCTCGGTGAAAGAAATGTTGGCCGCGCGACTGAACACCATCCATAACCTTTGGTATTTCTCGGATCTGATGCGACGCGTCCGAGCGGCCGTCGAACAAGGAACGTTTTCGGAATTTCGAACGGCTTTTTATCGCAGTCACGCGCAGGAACCGTCGAACGTCGCGGCGCGGGAAGACCCGGAGGCCGTTGCGGCGGGAGACAGCGACCACAACAAGGAAAGAGGAGATCGTTCGTTATGTTGATGGAATCCATAGCATGGGCTCAGGGGGCCGGGGCGAACGGGGCGGGAGCCGGCGGTCAAGGCCCGGGGGGGCTGCTCTCCCTTGTCCCCTTTATTCTGATTTTCATCATCTTTTACTTTCTGCTGATTCGGCCGCAGCAGAAGAAGCAGAAAGAGCAGAAGGCCTTGATCGACGCGCTCAAGAAAGGCGACAAAGTCGTGACCACGTCCGGCATTTGGGGAACGGTCACCAATCTCGGAAAACACACCGTCACCCTCCAAATAGCCGACAATACGCGGATCAAGATCCAGCGGGATTACATCGCGCGGCTGCGCGGGGAAGAAGAGGATAAAGAAAAAGATGCGTAGGCCGTACGGAATGAAGAGGTTGGAGCGATCATGAAGAAGGTGAGCGGGCGATTGGGATTGTTGGCGCTGGTCATCGTGACGTCGGTGATATGTTCGTTGCCCTCGTACCGGCCGCTGTATCAAACGCTGCCCGGTTGGATGAAGGCCGTCCTTCCGGATAAGGGCATCGCGCTGGGCCTTGACTTGCAGGGCGGCATTCATCTGGTGATGGAGGTGGACGAAGATCGGGCGGTAGAGATCACGGTCGATCGGACCGTGACGTCGCTTCAAGACTTGCTAGCTCAAAAGAACATTGCCGTCGAGTCGGTGAAACGCACGGCCTCCCAACAAATCACGATTCGATTCGGGGATGAGGGACTCAAAACCTCGATCCAGAAACTGATCGACGAGTATCCGTCCTTCACGGAAAACGAATCGGCCGGAACGCCCACTTCGCTGGTGTGGGAACTGCGCGAAGCGGAGAGCAAGCGCATCAAGGACTTCGCGATCAATCAGGCCCTGGAGACGATCCGCAACCGAATCGATCAGTTCGGCGTGACCGAGCCGATCGTGCAGCGGCAGGGCTTGAAGCAGATCGTCGTGCAGTTGCCGGGCATCAAAGAGCCCAAGCGGGCTAAGGACTTGATCAAGGAAACCGCGCTGCTTGAGTTCAAAATGCTGGACGAGGACGCCCAACTGCGGTTGGAGCTGCCGGCCCGGATTCCGAAGGACATGGAAGAGGAAATCGTCCGGCAGTTTCAGGACAAGATCCCTGAAGGCGATGAAATTTTGTTCGAGCGCGCGGTCGACAAGGAGACGGGACGCGAATACAGGATTCCGTATCTGGTCAAGAAGCGAGTCATGCTCACCGGCGACGTCTTGAGCGATGCGCGGGTGTCGATCGGGCAATTCAACGATCCCTACGTGTCCATCACCTTTGATTCCAGGGGAGGCCAGGAGTTCGAGCGGATCACGGCGGAGAACGTCAAGAAACGGATGGCGATCGTGCTCGACAACACGATTTATTCGGCCCCCGTCATTCAAGAGCGGATCGGAGGCGGACGCGCCCAAATCACCGGCACCTTTACGACGCAGGAGGCCAACGATCTCGCCATCGTGCTGCGGGCCGGGGCTCTGCCGGCGCCTCTCAAGATCGTGCAGGATTTGACGGTCGGTCCGTCTCTTGGGCAAGACTCGATCGACAAGGGCATCAGGGCGACGTTGATCGCGGGAGCGATGGTCATCCTGTTCATGGTCGTGTATTACCGTCTCTCCGGCGCGATCGCCGACTTTGCGCTGATTTTGAACCTGGTGTGCCTCATGGGCGCGCTGTCCGCCTTGAACGCGACGCTGACATTGCCGGGCATCGCCGGGATCGTGCTCACGATCGGAATGGGTGTCGACTCGAACGTGTTGATTTTCGAGCGCATCCGAGAGGAGTTGCGGAGCGGCAAGGCCGTGCGAACAGCGATCGACGCCGGTTACGACAAGGCGTTGCTCACGATCATCGATTCGCACGTGACGACGCTGATCACCGGAGTCGCGCTCTTTTTATTCGGAACGGGACCGATCAAGGGGTTTGCCGTCACGTTGTGCCTGGGCATCGCGATCAATCTGTTCACGGCGCTGGTCGGCACCAAGGTGATTTTCGACCTCTGGTACAGGCGACAACCGAAAGCCCAGACGTTGAGTATTTGAAACGAAGCGAATTCGAGGCGGAGTGCGCGGATAGGAGTCCGCCCTCGCCCGTTCGGTAAGGAGCAGGCATGTTCGAAATCGTAGGAAAAACCGACATCGATTTCATGGGCAAGCGCAAGATCACCTTCGCCTTGTCCGGTCTCATGGTTGCGTTGGGACTCGTGGCCGTGATTCAGATCGCTCGGGGAGCGGCGAATCTCGGCATCGATTTCGCCGGAGGCACGGCGGTGCAGTTGAAGTTCGAGCAGCCGATCCGCATCGACGAAGCGAGAAAGGCGCTGGAGTCGAACGGATTAGGCAATGCCGAGCTGCAGCAATTCGGGGAGGACAACAAGCTGCTCGTTCGCCTCAAAACCTCGACGACGATCGAGGAAAAGATCGCGGAACGGATCGTCGCCGCATTCACCAAAGAGTTCCCCGGCAATTCGTTCGTGGTGGATTCCACGACCGAAATCGGTCCGACGATCGGCAAAAAACTTCAGGAGGATGCGCTCATCGCGATCCTCATTTCCTTCGCCGGGATCATCATGTACATCGCGGCGCGATTCGAGCTGCGGTTCGGCGTCGCGGCGGCACTGGCGACGTTTCACGATGTATTGGCGGTGCTCGGCGCGTTCTACGTGTTGGACAAGGAGATCACGCTGCTGATCGTCACGGCCCTATTGACGCTGGCCGGCTATTCCCTGACCGATACCGTCGTCGTCTTCGATCGGATCCGGGAAAATCTGAAGGTGCGTCGCCGGGAGAGCGAAGAAGCCACGATCAACAACGCCATCAATCAGGTCCTGAGCCGAACCATCGTCACCAGCTTGACGGTGATCCTGGTGTTGATTCCCTTGACGGTCGCGGGCGGCGAGGTGCTGCACGATTTTTCACTGGCGCTTCTGTGGGGCGTGATTTGCGGCACCTATTCGTCCGTCTTTGTCGCGAGTCCGCTGGTCCTTCTGTGGCCGGGCAAGCCGGGTCGGCTCTTGAAACGCGGTTGAGACGGATGATGGAATAAGACGGTTCCGTTCGGAGACCGCGAGCGGTCCGCCGGTCGTTTTTCCAGCGGAGCGATTCTCCCGCGGTCCCTTCCCTCAAACGATGGGATGGGCATGACATTCTGGAGCCGGTTCCACAGCCTCCAGCTCAAGATCATCGCGGCGATCGTGGTGGTCGGTCTCCTGCCCCTGACGCTGTTTCTGATCCTGCTTTATCTCGAAGAGCGCCGGGCGTTACGCGAGACGACGGGGACGAGTTTCAAAGAAGCCGCCGTCGAGGCCGCCCGCCGCGTCGAAATGCAGGTGACCCGCGCCGTCAACGAGGCACAACAGCTCGCCACCATGCCCTTCCTTCGCGCCGCCGTCTTGGAAGCCAATCGAACCTATGAAGGCAAGGATCCCAGTGCCATCGAGGCCATCATCAAGGATTGGCAGCGGCGCTGGGGACAACGGGATTCGCGCAGCGAGTTTCCGTTGTTCGTCAACCGAATCTCGACGAATTCGCTGATCCGCTGGCATGAGATTCGGAAGTCCGACTACGTCGGCATTCTGGTGACGGATGGGCAGGGAGCTTTGGTGATCAGTTCCATTCCCCAGGTGGAGTATTGGTACAAGAAGACGGCGTGGTGGCGGGCCGTCGTGCAAGACGGCGGGGCGCGGCCCTACGTGGGCGACGTGGCGTTCGATCCCGCCTTCGGGACGCACGTCGTGACCGTCGCGGTGCCCATCATGGATGAAGGGCAGAAGACGGCGATCGGGGCGATCACGATTCTGCTTCGACGCGACACCGTGTTCCATTCCATTGCGGAAGTTTCGCTCGGCGCCACGGGGCATGCCATGCTGGTCGGCTCGGACGGCGTCGTGGTTCTGTGCCCGGTGCTGGCTCCGGAAGCGCACACGATCCGTCCCGACGTCGTCGGTTTGTTGGGGGCGCTCAAACCCGGATGGGCGTCGGTCGATGACGATTCGCATGGGAGCGAAGGAGGCATGATCGGGTACGCGCCCGTGCGATTCGCCGACGGTCTTGCCGCGGGGAGCCTCGGAGGCCGACGTTGGCTGGTCGTCGTGCGGCAGGATCCCGGAGAAATCTTCGCCCCCCTCGGCGAGTTGATGACCAAGATCCTGTTGTTCGGTGGAACGGTATTGGCCGTGCTCGGCGGCATCGGGGTGGTGATGGCGGGGCGCATCGCCGGTCCGATCAAGCTGTTGCGGGAGGGAGCGCGGGAGATCGGGAGCGGACGGTTGGACCGGCGGCTTGATCTCAAAACCGGCGATGAAATCGAACAACTGGCGGAAGCGTTCAATCATATGGCCGCCAATCTGCAACGGTCGTTCGGGCAAATCGAACGGCAGGTGGCCGATGTCAAGCAGTTGGAGGAGCGGTATCGTGATTTGATCGAACATTCGCCGGAGATGATTTACCAGATGGATCGCGGCGGCCGGTTCGTTCACGTGAACAAGACGGGGCTCGACAAATTGGGTTATACCCTCGAAGAAATGCTGGATCTTCGGCTTTGGGAAGTGGTGCCAAAGGGAGAGGAACCGCGGACGCTGCATTTTCTCGAGCAATTGGTCTCGCGGGGACAGGGGTCCATGGAAACCCTGCTCGTGGCAAAGGACGGGCGAACCATCGACGTCGAAATTCACGCCACAGCGCTCCTCGACCGTGAACGCGGAGGGTTGATTTATTCCCGGGCGTTCGTCCGGGACGTCACGGAGCGGCGCCGCTTGGAGCAAGAGCTGCATCGCTATACGGCGGGACTGGAGCAGGCCGTGTCGGAGCGCACGCGGCAGTTGGCCGCTTCACAGGCCCGCTACAAGGCTCTGTTCGATCTGGTCGCCGACTCGGTGTTCATGGTCGACCCCCGGGGGATGATCGCCGCCGTGAACAAACGCGAAGAACAGGTGCTGGGTTACGCGGAGGCCGGCGTCGTCGGGCGGAACATTCTCGATCTGATTGCAGAGGACCGTCACCGTGAATTTCGGGAATGGTTGGCGGAGATCGAAGGCGGCCACCAGCGGGTTTTGACGAGGGAAATCGCCGTCACGCACTGCGACGGCCGCGTGGTGCCGGTCGAGGTGAATCTGATCGGCGCCGGAGGCGCCGATCGGGACCTGGTCATGGTGCAGATGCGGGACATTACGGACCGGAAAAAGCTCGAGCGGCAGTTGGAGTCCTATCGGGAAGACCTCGAGCTCAAGGTGAGGGAACGGACAAGGGAAATCGAGGAAACGAAGCAGTACTTGGAAAATTTGCTGGAAAACGCCAACGACGTCATCTACACGCTCGATACGGAGCAGCGATTCACTTATGTCAACGGCAAGGTCGGCGCCTGGGGGTATCGCAAGGACGATCTGTTGGGCCGTCCCTATCTTTCGTTACTCTCGCGTCGTCATCGCGGCCGGCGCCTCAAAGCCACTTTGGATATCGGGGCGAAACAGGTGTACGAGGTGGAAATCGTGACCAAGCGGGGCGAGATCCGAACGGCGATGATCAGCGTCTCTCCCCTCCAAGGCGCCGAGGGCCGGATTCTCGGCGTGCTCGGGATCGCCCGCGACATGACGGAGACGAAAAAGCTGGAGCGGCAGATCCGCAACGCCGAAAAATTGGCGTCCATCGGAAAACTTGCGGCCGGCGTGGCGCACGAAATCAACAATCCCCTCGGAGGCATCCTCAACTGTCTTTACAACCTCAGAAAAGGCAGCATTTCCCCGGCCCGGCAAGAGGAGTACTGGGCCTCCATGGAGCACGGCGTCAGGCGGGTGCAGAAGATCGTTCGGCAGTTATTGGATTTCTCCCAACAGCACGAGCCTGAATTCAGTCCGGCCGATATCAATCGGATCGTCGATCGGGTGTTGGTGCTGACCACCCACCTGTTCGCTCCCAACCGCATCAGGCTGGAGACCGAGTTGGGGATCGGCTTGCCCAACGTGATGGTGGACAGTCATATGATCGAACAGGTATTGATGAATTTGATCTTGAACGCCGTCCAGGCGATGAAGAACGGAGGCGTCTTGACCATTCGGACCTCGGTCGCCGAGGGAATCTGTCGAGTCGAAGTCCGCGATACCGGATCCGGCATTCCTCCGTCCATCCTTCCCCGCGTGTTCGATCCCTTCTTTACGACGAAAGGCGAGGGAGAAGGAACGGGCTTGGGGCTGTCCGTCAATCTGGGCATTGTCGAACGTCACGGCGGCAAGATTCTAGTGGACAGCGAGGTCGGCAAGGGGACGGTGTTCACGCTGTGCTTGCCGGTGTCGCGCGATCATTCGTTGGCGGAGCAGGCACCGTGAAAGGACTCTCGATTCTGTTGGTGGACGACGAGCCGTTGATTCGGCTCTCGATGGTCGATGCGCTGGAGGCCGTCGGCTACGACGTGCAGACGGCTTCGTCCGGGACGGAGGGTGTCGAGGCCGTCGGGCAGAAGCGGTTCGATGTGGTGATCACCGATCTCCGGCTGCCCGGCTGCGACGGGTTGACCGTTCTGAAAGCCGCCAAAGACCGGAGTTCTGAAACGGAGGTGGTGGTCATCACCGCGCACGGCTCTGTGGAAACGGCGGTGGGAGCGATGAAGCTGGGAGCGGCGGATTACATCACCAAACCCTTCCAGATGGACGAATTGTTGTTGATCATCGAACGGATCGCGCGCGTCGTGATGCTGCGGCGCGAAAACGAGGACCTCAAGGCGACGTTGGAGGACAAGTTCAGCTTCGGCGGTATTCTGGGGG
>JAIWOH010000058.1 GCA_020216985.1 Nitrospira sp. | reverse complement strand
GCCACATCGTAGAAGCCGCTTTCGATTCCGAATCAACAGAATCGCCGTCGCTTGATGGAGACGCGGCAACTGACACGGCTGTGCAACGGTTGTCGGATGAACCGGCCGGCGATGTGCTCACGGCACTGTCCGGCACGGCGGTGAGTGTTCCGGACGTGATCGCGAATGGACAGGGGGAGATCTCTTGTGCGCCGGTTTCCGAGGTCTCCAGCCTATCGGCCGATTCGATGCCCGCCTTGCCGACCGACGTGGATCATGCCGTCGAGCCCGGTACGCCACCGCCGATCCTTTCGGATGACGACCTCTCCCCTTCAGATGACCTGTCTCCTCCGATGGCCGAAGAGGCCGCGCTTGATACCCTGCCCGGCCGCGCGGCCGAAGAATCGACTCCGCCATGTGAGCATCCGCTCAGTCTGGACGATCGTCCGTCCGGGCCGGCCACAGAGGTCTGGAGAGAGCAGGTCGGCGATGCAGACCCTACCTTGGTCGATATGCCGGATACGGTTCAAGAATCCCTCCCTGCCGACTCGACAGAAGAAAGACCAGCCACTGAGGTCGCCTCTCCGACGACCGATGAGTTCTATGCGGATGAGTTCTATGCGATGGAGCAGCCGTCCGGCTTTTCCATTCGGCCTGAGACCGAGGCCCTCGCTCCAACGTCGGGAGAAGACGGTCTGTCGAATGAAGCGAAAGAAGCGGATGGGACGTCCTGGCAGGATGAAACGGTTCGGGCGGTGTCGGAGGAGGCGCCGGTTCCTTGGGATCAAGTTCCGGATGCCACGATCGAGATTCCCGAAGCGCAGCGTGACGAAGAGTCCGCCGATCTTGCGGAGCGGATCGACTCATCGGAAACGCCCGGCGATTCCGTGGCCGCTGCGCCGTCGGTAGCGGATGATCCTGAACCGGTTCTCGAACAGACGATTACCGTTGCCGGAGAAACGCCTTCATTTGCCGTTCGTTCACTCCTGTCTCCGTCTCAAGAATCAGAGAAGACGACGGAGGAGATGGAAGAGCAGAGTTACGCGATCATTGACGCGCCGGTGACCGATTCGGGCGAGAACGGCGCCGACGAGCCGGCTTTCGACGTGTCCGATGAAAACATGGTCGATGAACGGGCGTCGACAGCCGCCGTGATGGTCGAAGCCCCGCTGCCGCCGGAGGAGGAGGCGGCGACCCCCAATACGGCGGGGGAGACGGATCAACCGGTTCTCGTCGAGACGCCGGTTGAAAGTGAGGAGTCAAGCGATCAACTCGAAGAGGAGGAATCTGAAGAGACGGTTGAGTTCCCCTTGGAGAGCGAAGCTGCGCCCGAGTCGCTTTTAGATGGATATGGCGCGACTGAGGAACCGGCAATCCGGGGCTTCAATGACGAGGAAGTGGCCGGGAAATCATCCAATGACGTGGTCCGGAAATCGCCGCGTGAGTCGTCGTCAAGTGCGGAGGAAACGGCTGCGAGTCGGGGACCGATTCGACCGGTCGATGAATCGCCGGTCCGATCATCCATTGAGACGATTGCCTCGACAGGGAAAATTCTGCCGAGGTTTCCGGCAGATGAGCAAGAGCGCAACACGTTCACGTCGACCGCTTCAGCGGCCGTCGATGTGTTATTTGAGACGGCCGGCGAATCTCAAAGTGGAAAAGCAGACGTTCCTTCACCGACGAAACGGTTCAAGACAAAACGGCCGGGATTCCCGAGCCGCATCGGGGCCCGAGTCTCTGAATGGTTTCGGTCCTGCGTCTCCACGACGAGCGCGATGGTTCTGTTCCTTGTCGCGTCGGTTTCTCTGGCCTGTGCCGTGGTTGTGTCGGGGATCGTGGCGGTCGGCTTGACCTGGGTCGTGCTGGAAGAAGCGCCATCTCCTCTCTATCAACATCTCACGGCCGCTCCTCCGCGTACTTTGTCGGATCCCCATACGAACGGCTATCTGTTGCTACTGGGATTCGATGCGCCAGCCGGGCAGGATCCGATCCAGACGGGATTGAGGCTGCATGCAGAGCGACAAGGTGCGAACAACCGCAAGCGAGCATGTCTCGGAGATCAAGGCGGGTCTTCTCCAACCGACCACGCCCATGCCTCCGCGAGAGTGTTGAGCGGATGGATGAGGGGGAGAGATCCTGTCGGAGCGTTGAAGGCGAACCGTGCTCTTCTGAGTGGATGGGCCGGTCAAGGAGAGGCGATGCTCGGTCGGTATCGGCAGTGGCAACGTCTGCCGTTTGAAGACTGGGGATTCGGACTGGCCGTGGCTCCTCCGTGCGACTCGATCACATTTGCTCATCATCTGTATATTGCGGAGGGATTTCTTCAGCAAACCGATGTCGGCATAGAGAGACTGGAAGCGGACATGGAGGCTTGGCGGATCGTGTTGGCCCAGGCCAAAACCCTTCCGGTCAAGGTGCTGGCGATTCAAGCGGTCCGCGATGACGCGACGGTGGCGTCGGGGCTCTTGGCCGATCCCGATTTCGACGGCAAACACGTCGGCCGGTTGTCCCATCTGCTCAGGCCATTGAGCCAGGCGGAACTCTCGATCCGCTGGCCGATGCACGGCGAACTTGCCCGGGCCGCCGCGTCATACGACGCTCAACTGAAAGCCGAGACCGAAGAAGCGCACTCATTCTACGCGACTCTTGTCTCATGGTTTCCCTTGCCCAAACAACGTCGGTTGAACGGCTACGCTGCCTATTACGACGCCTCGTACAAGGCGGTCAATGAGGGGCGGCACCGGGGCTTTCCGAAACGGAGCGAGTTTAGTCGGTCTCCGGCCGAGACGATGACGGACGTGCTGGCGAATCCTATTGAAAATATCGTCGGGCTCGATCCGTTGCCAGCGTGGGACGGCTACCATGGCATGGCCGTCGATGCGGAGGCTCACCTCCGTCTCGCCGGCTTGCAGGCGTGGATCCGCCGTGGGGGGGCGGATGCCGAGCTGTTTTCCCGTATCGCCAAGGCCGGCCAAGATTTCTATGATCCGTACACCGGGCTTCCGATGTTGGTGAATCTGAACAAAGGGGTCCTGTACAGCGTCGGCCATGATGGAAAAGACCAAGACGGCGATCCCGAGCATGACGTCGTGGTGGCGATCCCCGCCTCCAGGGTATCGGCATTGACATCGGCGTCGGCGAAGCCCTCGACGACCCCCAAGCCTGACTGATCGCACGCGACTTGACAGGGTCCGGTTCCTTTCCACACAATCGCCGGCGTCGTGCCAGGCGAGAACTGAGTAAAACCAAGAGCATCAAAGGAGCATCAACGGTCATGCGAAGCGAGATCTTATATCCAGGGGCTTTCCCGATGGTGCGCGTCGAGCTGGCGGCCGGAGAGCAGATCAAGGCCGAGTCCGGCGCCATGGTGGGGGCATCGCCGACCATCGACGTCGAGAGCAAGATGGAGGGGGGCTTTCTCGGCGCGCTGTCCCGAAAATTGCTTACTGGAGAGAAGTTCTTCTTTCAAACCTTGCGAGCCAGTCGAGGCCCGGGTGAGGTCTTGTTGGCGCCGACGGTGCCGGGCGAGATCGTCATTCTCGAGCTCGACGGCGTCAACGAGTACATGGTGCAGAAAGACGGGTTTCTCGCCGGCGCCGACACGATAAGCATCGAGAGCAAGATGCAAAGCTTTACTCGCGGGTTTATGGGTGGAGAGGGGTTTTTCATTCTGAAGATCGGTGGGAAAGGCACGTTGATCCTGAACAGTTTCGGAGCGATTCACCGCATTGATTTGAAACCGGATCAAGAATACATTGTCGATAACAGTCACATGGTGGCCTGGTCCGCCACCACGTCCTACCATATCGAGCGGGCGTCGTCCGGATGGGTGGCGAGTTTCACGTCCGGCGAAGGGTTCGTGTGTCGATTCCGCGGGCCCGGCGTCGTCTACATTCAGAGTCGCAATCCCGGCGGCTTCGGCGCCTGGATCAGGCAGTTCATTCCGGTTTCCGAATGATGGCCGTTCGGCACGGGTCATGCGCGGTCACGAATAGGGCGAAAGACGGTGCCTCCCGCACGAACGGCACGTGACGGCGCCTACGATGTCTTCGTCTCCCAACGCCCTGTGTTTCGGCTATGAATTGCCCGCAAGCGGCGCTCCTTGCCTGGTTCGCTTTGACGGACAGGGTTTGACTGTCACGTTTGCATCGGACTCGGCGGCCGGTCGGTCGGAAGAGGTTCCGTTTACGACCCTTTCGGTGTCCGTGGGCGGATTGGACCATGATCAACTCGTGCTTAAGTGGACCGGCGAGCGAGGCGAACGGGCCCTGTATCTCAAGGATGCGGATCTGATCCGATCGTTTCGCCGAGCGGCTCCGGAATCGTTGCACGTTCCCTTCGAACGGGCGGCCGAGCTTGCCCGGCTGGTTCGGCGCAGACGCCGGATGGTTTGGGGTGTCGTCGCCGGTGTGGTCCTGGCCCTGTCGGTTGGACTGTGGCGGGGAGGCGACCTGCTGGTCGCCCTGGCCGTCGAGCGGATTCCACCGGAGTGGGAACAAAAGCTGGGCGAATCGGCCTATAGGGATTTTCTGGCGCGTCAGGACATCGTCAAAGAAGGACCGGCCGTGTCCGCGGTCCAGGAAATGACGCGACGCCTCGTCGAGCAGATTCCGAACAACCCCTACAAGTTCGAAGTCACGGTCGTCAAGAGCGACATCGTGAACGCGTTTGCGTTGCCGGGCGGCTATATCGTCGTGTTCACCGGGTTGATGAAAAAAGCGACCGGCGCGGAAGAGGTGGCGGGCGTGCTGAGTCATGAGCTGAACCATGTCTTGCAACGGCACGGGCTTGAAAGGATCGTAAAGCGACTCGGTCTCGTCGCGGCGGCGTCCATCGTGTTTGGAGATCAACAGGGGTTGGCCGGTCTGATGAAACAGTTCGGTGTGGAATTGATGACGCTGAAATTCGGTCGGGAACAGGAAACCGAGGCCGATCTGACCGGCTTACAACTTCTCTATCGGGCAAGGATCGATCCCTCCGGCATGATCAGTTTCTTTGAGCGGCTCTCTGAAAAAGATGAGGGACGAATGGAGTGGCTCTCGACCCATCCGATGAGTCAGGGGCGGGCCGAACGATTAAAAGCCGAGCTGGCGGCCATGCCGAAACTGTCCCCTGTGCCATTCACCTTCGAGTGGGCGGCGGTACGGGCATCGTTGGGTGTCCCCCTGTCCGCGGAGCCATGAGCAGGTCAGAGGCGGAACCGGGGGATGACGGTCGGTGCTCTATCTATGGACCATGAGGACGGTTGGCTAAGGAAAAAAAATGTGGCTCTTGGCTGTGATTCGTCTATAATCGCGCAGGGCATGGCCGACAGGAGGTTCTCACTCTCACCAAGGAGGATTCGAATGAGGAAATTGAGCATGGTTGCGGTAATCGGGTTGGCAATGGTGGCGCAAGGCGGGATCGCATTGGCCGCCGGCACGCCGGATACGGGGCCTGGCTGCGGGCTGGGCAAGCTTGCCTGGCAAAATTATCCGCACGCCAAGACCAAGGGGGCGCAGATCTTGATGGCGACGACAAACGGGTCGTTCGGCACACAGACCTTCGGGATTTCCACCGGAACCATGGGATGCACGGACGACGGCCGGTGGTGGGCGGAGCAGAAGGCTACGATGTTTGCAGAATTGAACACCGACGCGCTGGCTCAAGAGATGGCGCAAGGGCGCGGCGAGCATCTGGCTTCCATGGCGACTCTTCTGGGAGTGCCTCAACAACAGCATGAGGCGTTCTTTGCCATGGCCCAGGGACGCTATGCCGCGATGGTTTCCTCGGGCGATCTGTCTCCGGCTTCCATGGTCAAGACGTTGAACGAAGGCATTGCGGCCGATCCTTCGCTGGCGCAAGCCGTGTTGAACTAGCCACGTTGATTCCCGGGGCTTCCGTCGAATGATGGAAGCCCCGTCATGGTTCCCCTCTGATGCGGTGATTCGTTTTCTGCTTGCCATCGTCGTGTTGCTCGCGGGGTCTTGGCACCAGGTGGCCGAGTCGTTTGATCCGGAACGCTACCAACGAGAATTGATCGAGCAGGCGGTTCTCTTCCGTCTGGCCGATGAGCGGGAATGGCATCTCTTGCTTCACTACAGGGCGGATCTGTGGACAAGGGTGATCAGCGAGGAAGACGACCCGGGGTTTTTCTTGTCGCCTCGTGGCAAATACGATCCACAGGCCGAATTGGAGGCGACGATCCGGGCATTTTTCTCCGCCGAGCCGGTCGGGCGGTCGAAGCAGCCGGCTCAGTGTGCGTTCATCGCCCGGTACCAGTGGCTCAAGGAGCGACTGAGGTTCGACGAGCAACGGCTTCCACCGCCGGTTTGCGAGCGGTATGAACGATGGCGGGCCGAACTGAATCCTGCGGGCGTCAGTTTGGTCTTCCCCGCGGCGTTCTTGAACAATCCGGCTTCCATGTTCGGCCATACCTTCTTGCGGATCGATCAGCGGGGGCAGACGGAACAGACGAGGCTGTTGGCCTATACCATTGACTATGCCGCGGACGTGCCGGGGGGCGCGGGAGTGGAGTTCGCCTTCATGGGGATCTTCGGGGGCTACAAGGGATTTTTTTCCACCCCCCCCTATTACCTGAAGGTCCAGAAGTACCGGGATATCGAGAATCGCGACATGTGGGAATACCGGCTCGATCTCTCTCCCGCTCAGCTTGATCGGCTCCTCATGCACGCGTGGGAGATGGGCAACGCCTATTTCGATTACTTTTTTTTCAAGGAAAATTGCTCGTACCACATTTTGTCGCTCCTGGAATATGCGAATCCTGCGTTGCACCTGCGGGATCGGTTCCATTTCTGGACGATTCCCGCCGACACGGTGCGGGCGGTCGTGGACTATCCGGGGTTGGTCAAGGATGTCACCTATCGACCGTCCCGCAGTACGATCATCAAACGGAAACGGGCTCTGCTCACGGCCGATGAATCGAAGCTTGTCAAGAGGCTGGCGCAAGATCCGGACTTCGCCGGCGACGTCTCCTTCAAGGAGCTGCCGATGCCCAGGCGCGTGTTGGCGTTGGACGTGGTGTCGGACTATCTACGCTACAAGAGCGAAAGCGACGATCCGGAGGTCACGGTCTACAAAGAGCGCAACAGACACATCTTGACCGAGCGGAGCCGATTGCCGATCCCGTCACCGGACCTGGAAATTCCCCCCTATACGAAACGTCCGGACGCAGGGCACAGGACGACGCGTGCGACGATGGGAGGGGGCTGGCGGAATCAAGATACCTTCGAGGAAGCGTCCATCCGAGCGCTTTATCACGATCTCCTCGATCCTGAAGAGGGGTATACGCCGGATGCCCAGATCGAGGCGCTCGGCCTGACGGTGCGACATTACAATCGAGCCGAGCAGATCAGGATCGAACGGGCCACGTTGATCAATATCCTGTCCCTTTCTCCGATCGACGAGCTCTTTCGCGCGCCCTCGTGGCGGGTGAACGTGGGCATGCAGACGATCAAGCACGACGGCTGCCGGTTGTGCAACAACGGCGTGTTTAGCGGAGGGGTCGGCGGGGCCGTCGAGTCGGCGACCGTCTTCAAACGGGAGGTGTTCTATCTCTTCGCCGAAGCCGAAGCCAACGTCAGTCCCGCCTACCGGGATTTTCATCGGGTGGGAGGAGGTGTGACGATGGGCCTGTTGGCGGACGTGACGGATCGCTGGAAGCTCATGGGGTCTGGCTCCTATCTGCGGTATC
This sequence comes from Nitrospira sp., assembly GCA_020216985.1. Classification (GTDB taxonomy): domain Bacteria; phylum Nitrospirota; class Nitrospiria; order Nitrospirales; family Nitrospiraceae; genus Nitrospira_D. The sequence continues at coordinate 2,328 of JAIWOH010000058.1, read as the reverse complement.
CTCTTGGCGACCGATCCGACGACATTCGCTGGCATGTCGGGTCGCGCTATACCTTAGCCCGTGATTGGGCGGCCCGATTGGAGTACACCCATCGTGATCGCGACAACGACGTGGTGTTTGCGATCCAGGCGTTCTTCTGAAGACGGAAAAGGACCGGCTCTTGCCCGACGATGAAACGTCTTGCTACAAGAGTGGAAAAGCAGGGGGCAAGGTTTCTCATATGACTCGATCCGCCGGCCGGGAAAATCAACGCGAGATAGGTTCGGACGGTCGATCCGTCGCGCCCCATCCGCCGCTGCGGCGATATTACGAAAGGGTCGAGGACAGACAGGGGTTTCTCAACGAGCTGTTTGATCGGACCGCCGCTCACTATCGGAGCATCGATAAAGCCACCGGTTTCGGATCCGGTCTGTGGTATCGAAAGAAGGCGCTCCAACTGGCGGGGTTGAAACCGGGTATGCGAGTGCTGGATGTCGCCTGCGGACCCGGGTTGGTGACGCAATGCGCCTTGAGTCTGACGGGGCCGTCCGGCTTGGTCGTCGGACTCGACCCCAGCATTGGCATGTTGGGTGAAGCCAAGAAGGGGCCGTGTCGCGCGTTGGTGCGCGGGGTGGGAGAACGCCTTCCGTTTCCCGACCGGTTTTTCGATTTTCTCAGCATGGGGTACGCGCTTCGGCATGTGTCGGATCTCCGAGCGGCCTTTGCCGAATATCGGCGCGTGCTGAAACCGGGCGGGATCGTTCTGCTGCTGGAGATTTCTCGTCCCCGGTCCATGGTCTTGTATCGGCTGTTGCGATGGTATATCAGGGACGTGCTGGGGACGGCGTTTACCGCCGGGACCGGCAATCAAGATCTGAAGCGGTTGATGGCGTACTGGTGGGAGACGACGGAGCACTGTGTGCCGCCTCCCACGATCGTTGAAACACTGCGGGAATCGGGTTTCGGCGATTGTCGTGTCAAGGAGTGGTTCGGCGGGCTGTTGCGCGACTATCGGGCGGTGAAAGAAGCGGAGCAGGTGTAGGCATGGAACATTCCGGTGCGTCGCCGATCGAGGGAGATCTCGCCGAGTTGATCGTCAGGACGCTGAAGCTCAAGATCGATCCGACGTCCATTCAACCGGAGGCGCCCTTGTTCGGCGAGGGGTTGGGACTTGATTCGATCGACGCGCTCGAGCTCTCGCTGGCCATTTCGCAAACGTACGGGTATCAGCTCAAGTCGAGCGATCCGGAGATCAAGGCCATCTTTTCGTCCTTGCGGGCGTTGGCCAAGGCCATCGAGAGAAACCGCACAAAGTGATCGACGGCGCGGACCATGCACGAGACGGTGCTGTTCGGACCCTACGATTCCGACGATGTTGTGGCATGGGGGCAAGGAGCGCCGCGCACGGCCGGCCAATTCTTGGCCGATGTGCGTTCCCTCGCTGAATCCTTGCCCGACCGTCCTGCGGTCCTCAATCTTGCCGCGAGCCGTTATGAATTTCTGGTAGGATTCGCCGCGGCGGTCCTCCGCGGCCAAGTCACGTTGCTGCCGCAAAGCCGGGCGCCCCATGCCCTCCGTCGCATTGCCGACGGTTTCCCTGGCAGTTATGTGCTGACCGATCGGGATGAACAACACGAAGAAATCCTGTCGATCCCCATACGAATTCAACCGACGCCGTCTTCCGTGTCGCTGCCGACGGTCGTCCCACGAATTCCATTGGACCAAGTCGTGGTCGTGGCGTTTACGTCCGGCACCACCGGGGACCCGGTGCCGAATCGAAAAACGTGGGGCGCCTTGACGGCCGTGGCTCGGGCGACCGGATCACGTCTCGGCATCAAGGAGAAGGCGCGCGTGACGGTGGTGGCGACGGTGCCGCATCAGCACATGTTCGGGCTGGAGGCCTCCGTGATGTTGCCGATCATGCATGGACTGGCGATGCACGCGGGACGCCCCCTTTTCCCCGCCGATATTCAGAACGTGTTGACCGAAGCGCCGGGGCGTTGGATGCTCGTGACCACGCCGCTCCACCTGCGAGCCTGTATTGCCGAAAACGTTCTCGCGCCGCCCGGCGGGCTTGTATTGTCCGCGACGGCTCCGCTGGCTCTTGACCTGGCGCGGCGGGTCGAGCGGCAATTTCAGTCGGCGGTGCATGAAATTTTCGGTTTCGCCGAAGCGGGGAGCATCGCCGAGCGGCGCACGATTGCGGGGGACCGATGGAGACCGCTGGAGGGCGTGCGTGTGATCCAAGAAGAAACCGTCTGCGCGGTGCGGGCGCCGTATCTGTCCGATCCGGTTCCGGTGCCGGACCATCTTTCCGTCGGTTCCGACGGCACCTTCGTCGTCCATGGG
>JAIWOH010000057.1 GCA_020216985.1 Nitrospira sp. | reverse complement strand
GGTGTCCCGCACATAGGCTTTGTACACCGCGCGACTTGCTTTATCGAGAAAATCGGCGTTGCCGATCGCTCCGGCCCGTTCGAGAACGGTCAGTATGTTGCGAACCGACTCGCGCGTCTGGTCGGCCGGTCGGCCGATATGCCGGCTGGCATGTCCGACCACGCTGGCCGTGCCGGCGACAAACAGGACATTGTTTTGATCCGACCGAAACAAGGTCGCTCTCGCAAACGAGGGGCTGCGAGGACCGTACTCCGAGGGGTACTCGTATGCGTTCAACTGTCTTGGGTTGCCGAGATGATCGCCCGGTTCGGTGCTTGCCAAAAACATGATCTGGAGCGGACCGGATTGTGTCCCCACTGCCGTGGCGGCAGGCAGGGAGCAGGGGAAGCCGGGCAGCGATTCCGTCAGCGCCTGGTGCCGGCCTACGCAGAACCGCCGGTACCGTTCCAGTCCATCCTGGTCGTCATTGATGCGGGGGAAGTAGTTCCAGATGCGGCACAGGTGCGGGTAGCCGGAATCGTTGAGATGGCGCAGAATGGTTCGATACGCGTCATAGGTGAGCGCGTCCAACGGCCGATTCGGGGGCTCGTCCAGACTGAAGGCACCGATGAGCCACTCTCCATTCATGGCCGTGGAGAGTCTTCCGTCGGTTGCGGTGTGAACCGGACGGTCCGAGGTCCAAACCTCTATCAACGGGGCGCCGGCAATCTGAGGAAGATCGGGAGCGATGACGAGGCGGTGAACGTTGCAAGACAGGGGATGCCCAAAGGAAACGACCGCCATCAGTTCCGGCGTCGCCGAATCAAGCAGGGTCTGCAATGCGCGTGGTTCGACGTAAGAGACGTGTAAATAAGACGGTGTCCGTTGCGTGTCACGGACGGCGGAAGGCGCTCGGCGTGTCGATGCCGATGTCATGCGTGTCGTTCCTCGATCGTGTTATGAGGGCGGTGGAACAGCATAGTCCTTCAGCGTGGTGACAGTTTCCGGCACGCCTCGGAGTCGTCGCCGATGCGCGGCTTGATTGTCTCTGAAGTTGAACAGGTAGACCAGATAATAGGCCATTTTGAACAGGAACAGGGGAATTTGGGTCGGCGATTTTCCGAAGGCGTCACCCGCCAGGATCGAGAGCACGGCCTCTTCCATCTTGAAGATCGACCCTTCCGACATGAACAAGGCGCGGAAGGCCGGTTGGGTGAAGTGATAAATGAACCAAGAATAGGTGTTGACGCCGAGGCGGACAAGCCGCTCGAACTCCTTCACACGATGCGGATAGTCGGGAGACTTCCGCAAGTAGGCATCCACGACATCGGCTCCCAGTGTGGCGCTGTTGAGCGCCAGGTGAACGCCGCTGGAAAACACGGGATCGATGAAGGCGAAGGCGTCGCCCACCATCAGATAGCCCTCGCCTCTCATGGTTGTTCGTCGGTAGGAATAGTTGGCGGCGGCATAGGCCTGCCCCAGTAATTTCGCGTTCGCCATCCGTTCGGCCACTGGTCGGCAGAGGGCGATCGTATCCCACAGGAATTGTTCCAACGGGACCTTTCTCGTGCTGATGTAGGAAGGCCAGCACACGGCGCCGACGCTGGTCGTGCCGTCCTTAAATGGAATGATCCACCACCAGCCGTGGTCGAACCACACGATGCTGATGTTGCCCTCGTCCCGTCCCGGCAGGCGTCGGACCCCTTCAAAATGGCCGAAGATCGCCGCGCTGTTGTGATGGGGGTTGCGAGATTTGCCGCCGAGCTGGGCGGAGAGGAAGGTGTCGCGCCCACTGGCGTCGATCACGAAATCGGCTTCGTACGTCAGCGATCGTCCGGTTTGATCGTCGGCCTGAATCAAGTGCGTCGAGCCGGGACGAAACTCCACGTGCTTGGCTCGGACCCCTTCATGGAGATGGACCCCTTTGGCTACGGCGTTATCGATCAAGATCTTGTCGAATTCAGCCCGTTTGACTTGATAGGCAAACGGTTGCGAACCGTCGAGTGCTTTGGAGAAGTACAGAATACGGGATCGGCCGTGGTAGGGAGAGACGACCTCGGCTCCGTACTTGACGATGCCGATTTTTTCGATTTCGGACAGCACGCCCAATCGTTCGAGCATCGGGAGCGAATGCGGGAGCAGCGATTCGCCGATGTGGAAGCGCGGATGGCGGTCCTTTTCGAGCACGTGGACGTTCCAGCCCTTTTCCGCGAGCAGAGTGGAAACGGCCGCTCCGGCGGGACCGCCCCCTACGACCAGCACGTCGCATCTGGTTCGGTCGTGACTCTGTTGAATGGATGTGGCGGCCATGGATCCCATCCTTTATGAAACGCGGCCAGTATACCGAAGAGCCGCGATCATGGCCAGTGCCGATGAGGTTCTTTGTCCGGCTTCCCTTTCTCCTTGAGGAGATTCCGTCAGTTCGTGCTATGCTTGACAAAAAGGTGCTTCGATTGCCATGGCAAACCACCTCCAAAACATGATGCGATCATTGCGATCGTTTTTGGTTCTTGGGCTGATGGTTTCTTTCTGGATGGACGGAACAGTCGCGGCCCCTTCTGCATCGGCCGAAGACCGGGCGGACAAGAGTCCCGGGGTATTGGAACGGATCGGCGATACCGCCATAAAAGTCGGCAACAAGATCGAACAGGGCTTTACCAAGGCCGGCAGAAAATTGAAAGAAAAAAAGGTCGGAGAAAAGATCGAACGGAAGTTGAAAAAAGCCGCTGATAAAACGGCCCAAGGTTTCAAAAAAGCCGGCGAGAAGATCGATAGAAAACTGAACGACTGATCATCGCCCCCGTCCGTTTATTCCTGTCATATTCAAACGCAACCTGCCGAAGCGAACCAAGATGGCGGGGGAGAATTCTTATGGGCATCCTCGATCAATTCTTCGTGTACTATCCAAAGCCTTGGCAGGATCGCGATTGGACGAGAATCAGCGGGTTGCCGCTCGAAGATGTGTGGTTTCAAGCCGGCGACGGGGTTCGACTCTTCGGCTGGTATGTCGAGTCGCGGGCGGATCGGCCGGTCATGCTCTGGTGTCACGGCAACGCCGGCAATATCATCCATCGGCTGGATAACTTGGGCCACTTGTACCGTATGGGATTGTCCGTGTTCTTGTTCGATTATCGAGGATACGGAAAGAGTCAGAAGTATGATCCCTCCGAAAACGGACTGTATCAGGACGCGATGGGAGCCTATGACTGGCTCACACGGACCAGGAAGATTCCGCCGGGCCGTATTTGTCTGTTCGGGCGGTCGCTCGGCGCCGCCGTCGCCGGAGAACTGGCCGTGCAACGGCCTGCCTCCTCGTTGATTTTGGAGTCGGCCTTTCCCTCGATCGAAGCGGTCGCCCGGCACCATTACGCGGGGCTGCCGGTCCATTGGTTTCTTGGCGCCAGATTTCGGTTGGTCGATCGCCTGCCGCACGTCTCGCTCCCCAAACTGATCATCCACGGCGACCGGGACGACATCATTCCCCTGGCGCTTGGGCGTCAGGTGTACGAGGCGGCCAAACCACCCAAGGATTGGTACGTCATCGCCGGGGCAGGCCACAATGATACCTATCAGGTGGGGGGAGAAACCTATTTCCGACGACTGGGGGAATTCATCGCCAGAGCCCTAGTGATGTGACTCCGCAGGGATTGAGTCGACCGGCGGCGTCTTTTGGCGATCCTGTGTGGCTTCCCCCATCTTTCCGATGGTTGCTCTTCCATGTCTCCCGCTCCCATTGACGGGTTCTCTCGCACGGCGTACCGTACTGGTCCGGCATGGTGCCATGACCTTGATCCGGAACAAGGAGGACCGCATGAGACGAAAGGGGAAACAATGGGGGCGTGTGGGCTGTCTGTTCCTGAGCCTGGCCCTGCTGCTTACCGACTCGGCGTGGGCCGCGAGACCAGAAACAGCTGTGCCGGATTGCGCCAAACTCGACAATCCGCAAGCCAACTTCGTCCCGCGGGCCTATACCCTTACCTCGGTCTATGTGCGGACCAAGGCCCCGGAGTACTCTTTCGTTCGCGGGCAGTGGGTGCTCGGCGAAGTCCAGGGGATTCTTCCGCCGAGGACCTGCCTTCACGTTCTCAAGCGCGAAGAAGTCGGTGTGATCCAAGTCTGGTATTGGATTCGGTATCTGGACTCGACCAAGCAACTGCGCACCGGCTGGGTATGGGCGGGAACCAAAGACAAGGATGAAGGCAATTACATCGGCGGCGACACGGCGCCAAAAACATCCATGCTCCGGCCTTCTGGCGGAGAGGGGCCTTCCCTTCTAGCCTCGTTCTTTGTGTCGTCGGCATGGGCTCAGGGGGATACGCTTCCACTGCCGGACGCCAGCTCCGACGACATGCCCTCGCCTCTTCCCAGACCTCGGCCGGCAGCGAATCTCGACTATCTCGTTGAGCTGCCGCTGGTCGGCTGGGCGGTGAATTACTCGACGATTTCGGCCGTCGTGCTCTTCGTTGTCATGTTGGGCGGCATGGTGGCGAAGGCCATCTGGGACGAGACCGGAGGGGAGCAAGGCCGGTGGCCGACCTGGAACAAGCTGTTCAGGCCGTTTCTTGTCTCGCCGATCGCCTTTTCCGCCTTCTGGGGGCCGATGTACGCTCAGCAGGACGGAGGAGGATTGTCGCTCACGATGGCGCTCTATGCTTTTCAAATCGGGTTCATGTGGCAACATGTGCTCGAAAAGAAAGTGGGAGGACATTGAGAAGTTCCGGCGAGTACGTCATCTTTATCACAGGCTTCCCATGCTATGACGCCCCGATCGTTCTCGCTTGCCGGCGTTCTTTTAGATTCCCCATCCTCCGCTGATCTGGATGTTTGCTCCGTTGACATACCGGGCATCGTCGCTCAACAGGTATCGTACGACGGCGACCACGTCCTCCACCGTGCCGATGTAGCCGGCCGGAATACGTTTGACCACGGCGGCTAGTTCAGACGGCGGCGCGCTTCCGGAGTCGATGAAGCCGGGCGAAACGGCGTTGACCGTAATCCCGTGCGGCGCCAGCAATTTGGCCAGGGTTCGGGTCAAGATGAGCACGCCGGCCTTGGCGATATAGTGGGCGGTCACGTCCGGCTGCGCCACCATCTGGTCGGCGTTGGCCATGCTGAAATTGATGATGCGGCCGCTCTTGCGAGCTTTCATGCCGGGTGCCACGGCCTGGGCCAGGTAGAAAATGGGATGGAGGTTTCCGTCGAACATCTCGTTCCATCCTTCCACGGTTTCCTCGAACAGATTGCCCCGATGGTACGGGCCGGCGCCGTTGATCAGCGCGTCGATTCTCCCCCAGGTCTCTTCCACCTGCGCCGCCAGCCGCTTGGCCGCGGCTGGGTCCGACACATCGCAACGGATCGGCAGGGCCAGGCCGCCTCGCTCCGCAATGCCCGACGCGGTGGCCTGGGCCTCGGCTTCGCTGGTGCGATAACAAAAAGCGATCTTCCATCCTCCGGCGGCCAAGTCGAGGGCGATGGCTCGGCCGATGCCTTTAGCCCCGCCCGTGATGAGGGCAACGTGCTGGTTCATGATGGTCCTCTCGCTAAGATGATGGTTGTCGTAAGGCCCTGGCGCGCAGCCGTTCGGCGATCAATTGCAACGCCCCGGTGGTCCGGCTTGAAAAGACCCGTTCGGGTTTAGGCTTGGCAGTGTCAACCGTATTAGCATCGATCAAGGTCGTGAGATCATCGATCGTATCAATGTCTCGCCAGCGAGCGGTCAGGGCGATCGTCAGTTCTAATGAACGGGCCTTCTCCTCCGTTATCTTTCGCACGTCACCGGTAGACCAGGGAATGTCAGTGAAGAGAGCCGGTGCCGGTCGGGTGAGACCGAGCAAATAATATCCCCCGTCCAAAGCAGGGCCAAGTACGATATCATGTGATTCCAATAAGGCAAAAGCCTGTCGATATTCTTCGAGTGGCAATGACGGGACATCGGTGCCGACAAGGACGACGGATCGGTACCCTCGTGCAAACAGTTCGTCGAATGTCCGTGCCATCCGCCCGCCGAGATCCTCTCCGGTTTGATCAATGAGCCGAACGTGGTGCCGAGCTTCCAGAACCTTGAAAAAAGGATGAGCCGAAGAGGGAGCGCAGGCCAGGAAGCGGTCGATCGGCAGGGTGAAACGCTCCGTCACGGCCTTCGTGCGCTCCACTGTGTCAAGCACGAAGCTCCCGTGGAGCGTAGTCGCCTCGTCAGCTGTCAGAGGAGGGCACAGCCGCGTTTTGACCTGACCGGGGATCGGCGCTTTGGCAAAGACAACCAACGCGGCGGTGTGGCGGGACGGAGTTGAGCGTGAAGTCGGTGGTTTCATCGGACGACCGCGTAAAAGTCTTTCAACCGATGGGGGCTCACACCGAGCCAATACAACAATCGCAAGGTCCACATCAATGTGATGGTTCGGAGCGGGCCCTGTCGTTCCCACCGTCGAAAGGACGTGGTGACGGTCTGCCGCAACCTGGCGATTCGACCGGCTCGTTTGAGCCGTCTGCTGAACTCGATGTCCTCCATAAGCGGAATGTCGGGAAAGCCGCCGAGGTCCTCGAACACCTTGCGGCGAACGAAGATGGCTTGGTCGCCGGTGGCGATGCCCGTCCATCGCGAGCGGAGATTCATCAAGGTACTGATCACTCCAGCCCACGGCGAAGGGCTGTCGAACCGGACGTCAAAGCGCCCTCCGGCGACGCCGGAATCGGCCAAGGCCGATGTAATGAGTCCTGTGGCATCCGGCGGCAAGCGCGTGTCGGCGTGCAGAAAAAGCAGCCCTTCGCCGCGGCAGGCCTTGGCCCCTTCATTCATTTGACGAGCCCGTCCTCGGGGGGCTGTGATGACGCGCGCCTCCGTGAGACCGGCGCACAAGATTTCGGCGAGAGAAGCGGTGCCGTCCGTGCTGCCTCCATCCACGACCACGATCTCGTCAAAACCCAGCTCCGCCGTGTGGGCGAGGGTCTTGGCCAGGACGGCTTGTTCGTTCAGCGTGGGGATGATGACGGAAACAACCATGGTGCCATGGCATAAGGATCGCCGGGCCGGTGCCGGCGGTATGGAGCGTGACGATGATCCGCGATAATCAGTCAAGCCCGTTCGACGGTCAGGCCGGGTTTTTCGGCTCGTTGAACATGAAGTAGAGCACGAGGACGGCGGTGCCCCAAAATACCATCTGTTTGTGCCAAAAAAGAATCTCCCCGAATTGCAGAAACCCGATGGCCACGCCGATCGCGCCGACCGTAACGACCCATCGAAGCAAGGGCTGTTCGATGACCGCGTTGGACCAGATGGCCAGCCCGCAAAAATACAACAGCATGGCTACGACGCCGCTCAGCTCGAAGCCGCCGCTGATCGAGAGAAAGACTTGCAGAAACCCGAGAAACATGAAGGCCGTGCCGACCATCTTGCCCAGCACTCTCCACTGCCGGTCACTACCTTCCTGGTCCGGTTCGTTCGACCGGCTGGAAGGTTCCGGTCGTTCGTCTTGATCAGGCGGTTGCTGTGGTTCGGAATGTGTCATGGACTAGGCCTTGAAATGTTTGCTCAGCGTGAGCGTCTGTTGTTGATAGGAGGAACCGAGACCGACTCCGTACAGGCGATCCGGCTTGTCGGCCATGCGATGATAGACCACCTTAAAAAACGTTTGCCCGTCGTGAATGAGGAAGGGCACGTCGTGAGGCCGGACCTCTAAAACGACCTGGGTTCCTTTGATCTCTCCCTTTCCCCCGTAGCCGAACCCCGGATCGAAGAATCCCGCGTAGTGGGTGCGCAGCTCGCCGCAGGCCGCTTCGTAGGCGACCATCTCGGCCGCGTAGCCGGCCGGAACGCGGATCCGTTCCTTCGAGGCGAGAATGTAAAACTCTTCCGGCTCCAGCAGCAAACTGCCCTGCCGATGCCGGCGGAGCGGCTCCCAAAAATCCGTCGCCGTGTAATGGCCGACTTTGGCGAGGTCGATGACGTGGCTGTTTTTCTTCGCGCGGTATCCGATGATCCGCGCGTCGGACCGATCTTCGCCTTTGAGGTCGATGCGGAGAAACAAGCCGTGGTCGGTTCGAACGTCGCAGGCTTCTACGACGGATCGGGACGCATCGTTGTGGTGGAGAAGTGGAGTCCGTCGATGGAGCGAGCGCAACGCCCTGTCGGAAACCGTCGCGTCTCCGCGAATGAAGCGAATTTGATTCAGCGACTGGCCGGTCGCCACTTTGATTGCAAACGAACGGGGCACCACTTCCAAAAAGAGCGGGCCTTGATAGCCCGATCGGATTTCGTCGAACCCGGAGGTCAGATCCGTGACGACGCGGGTAAAGACGTCCAGCCGGCCGGTCGTGCTTTTGGGGTTGGCCCGAGCGTGGACGGTCTTCGGAAGATTCAAGTGCTCCAACAGCGGCACCAGGTAGACATGGCCCTTTTCCAAGATGGCGCCCTCCGTCAAATCCATCTCGTACATCACCAAGTCGGACTGATAAAAATCGAGCACGTCCAGACGTGACGAGATGGCCGACAGTTCAGGCAGAAAGCTGCTGATGAGCCGATAAGCTTTTGGTCCCAGGCGCAGATCGAGACTTGCCGGCTGAATCTGGCGGTCTTCAATCGCCGGAGACGCGACGATCGCCTGCCCGGCGATCAGCCGCCTGATGTCCTGGGATGGGAGGATACCGGCATGAGGTAAGGAGGTGATCACAGGTCGTCCCTGTCTCCGGCGCAGCCGTTGCCCCAGGCCGCGAAGCCGTCGGAATCCGAGAACCCGTCTCCGCACGGCGCGAAAGAGCCGGACGGCCCCTCCCGCGACGACATGGCGCCGACCATGGGCAATTCCCGACCGCCGTCGGTCCTCGGTTGCGGATAATGGTAGGTCTTGTTCTCGTAATTGCGCAAGACGACTCCGTCTTCGTCGAGATGAACCAAATACTCGCCGGGCAGCAACGGGATTTTACCGCCGCCCCCTGGTGCGTCGATGACGAAGTGGGGGACCGCCATGCCGCTGGTATGGCCTTGGAGCGATTTGATGATGTTCAGACCCGTCTCGACCGTCGTCCGAAAATGGTTGGTGCCTTTCGTCAGATCCGCTTGATAGAGGTAATACGGCTTCACCCGCGCAAGCAGCAGTTGATGCACCAGCCGCTTCATGACATCAGGATCGTCGTTGACGCCTTTCAATAGGACGGTTTGCGCGCCGAGCGGCACGCCCGCGTCGGCCAACATGCCGCAGGCGGCTTTGACCTCGGGTGTCAGTTCGTCGGGGTGGTTGAAGTGCAGGTTCATGTAGATCGGATGGTATTTTTTGATCGTCTCACAAAGCTTATGCGTGATCCGTTGCGGCAGGGTGCCGGGGACCCTGGTGCCGATGCGGATCAATTCGAGATGCGGAATGGAACGGAGCGCTTTCAGCACTCGTTCGAGCAAATGGTCGGGGAGCAGCAAGGGATCGCCGCCCGACAGAATCACGTCCCGCACTTCCGTGTGCTCGCGCAGATAGGCGACGGCCCGATCCAATTCTCCCTTCTTGAGAAAGCCCGGCTTCCCGACCAGTCGTTTTCTCGTGCAGAACCGGCAGTAGATGGGACATTGATTCGTGACCATGAGCAACACGCGGTCGGGGTACCGATGGACCAGGTGCGGCACCGGGCTCATGAGGTCTTCTTCCAGCGGGTCGGCTTCCGCGTCGAGGTCCGCCAACTCGGCGGGGTCGGGGACGACTTGCTTCCAGATCGGGTCGTTCTTGGCTTTGATCATGTTCAAGACGGTCGGCGTGATCCGCATCGGGTAGGGGCCGACGATGGCTTCGATCTCCTCCGCGTCCAGACCGAAACGCTCCGCCAGCTCTTTGGGTTTGACGATGCTCTTTGCCAGGATTGTTCTCCAGTCTTCCATGACTCGGCCTTTGGTTGGAATCAGTTGATTCGACAAGAAGGGTATTCGTCGCCGGCTTCCGGCGACTCCGGCGTCGTTCTCGCCTGCGATCGGAATCGCTTTGCGTTGTCGTTCATCCCTGCGGACCCGTATCGTTCATCCAGGTAGGCCAGGATGTCGGCGGTC
>JAIWOH010000056.1 GCA_020216985.1 Nitrospira sp. | reverse complement strand
TCCGTCAGAACGAGGTCTCCGTCTTGGAGAACCGGCACATAGTATTGGCCCGACACTTGGTGGACTTGCGTCCGCAGTCGTCTGACGTCCGGAACGATCACGGCATGGTAGTCGAGTGCCAACTCGGCCAGTTTGCGGCGGACGACGAGACAGTCGGGGCACCAGTCTACGTGGTACAGCGTGATGGGCATGCCAAGTTTACGCGCGGCGTTCGCTGTCCGGGGAGCCGGGCCGACCATCCGTCGTCGTGCGTCGCGCGTCTTCGCCGTTCACTGACGCGGCGTCGTTGACGACAGCGCAGGGCGTCATCACCGCATCCTGCATCCCGTGGATGATCTTTTTATCGGCCGGACAGATCGTCGCCAGGATACCAGTCAACCGGACCTCTTCGCCAGTCACGAAATAGTACGGCGACAGCCGAGCCCGTCCGGCCATACGAGCCATTGATCCGGTTCGCTCGTCCAGATAGTCCAATTCGAACAGACGTCCCTTGTGGAATTCCTGCAACACGTGGGGAGTCGTGGGAAAAGAAGCGAGGGCTCGGCGAAGGGCGCCGGTCCACTCCGTCTGGGGGAGGTCGTGTCCGATCGACACCCCTCGGCTTCCCCAGGCCAGTTCCGAAAAGCCCGACGGCTTGATCACAAAGTGGCGCTCCTTTTGAGTGGCTGCCTCGAGATCGGTCCAATCGGAAACGGGGCGCTCCCCCACGTAGAGATTCGGAATGACGGCGGTCGGAGGAATCGGCGCCGGGTCAAGGATCCAGGTTCTCGGCATGACGGTCCTCAGGTGGAGAAAACAATCGGCGCCCAGCTGCTTATCCCAATAGGATCTTAGCACGGGGTGATGAAGGAGCGCGAAGGCCGATTTTTCCTCCAGCGCCGGTTTGTAGGGAGGCGTCACCGCCACCCATTCTTTCTTGGCGGCGTACTGGATCAGTTCGGCCTTGGGGATGTTAGGCAGATCGAACAGTTCGTAAAATCGATAGATAAGACTGACGCGCCGCTCGCCCTCGTCGGTATGAAGACGAAGTTCCCCCTCGGTAAAGCGAAGCTCCCGCGGTTCGACGCACCAAACGGGCGTACCGTGCTTTCTAAGCTCGATCGCCAACCAGGCCATTTCCGGCCGGTAGTCTTTCGCTTCGTCGGACACGACAACGGCGACACAGCCCTCCGGTCGTCGGGCCGTCTCCAACATCGCGGCGAAACCGCGTACCATACCGTCCCTGCCCCCGATCAGTTCATATCGGGGAGTTGCGTTGAGCATAGGGCGTTCAAGATCATGATCGGCGTAGGCGTGACTCATCGCGGCGGTCAGGCCGATGCCGCCCGGCACCGAATCGAGTTCCGTGATGATCATGCCGTCCTGCGTGGGAATGACGTCGGGCCGAATGACGGTCGGCAACGATTCCCGGAACCGTTTCATGCGGCTGTACGCGACCAAGCCTTCCGGCTTGCCTTGATCCAAATACCGGGCGATCCAGGTCGGTCGGGTTCCCTTGGCGCTTTCGTGATACAAGCGGTTCAACGCCCGATAGAAAGAAAACAACTGCGGCCCCAGCGCCGTGAAAAACGCGAGTTGGTCACGGGACAACAACAAGGGGCGGGGACTGATGCGCCACGATGCCGTTCGGGGCGAGACCGGTGAATCATGGGCAAGGAATGATGTGAAAAGCCCGGCATCGCGCAGGTACCGGCCAATGGCAAGGCAACGGTTCAGCGCCGTCTCGGCTTGGTGTGTTTGATGCGAAGGACAGGAGAATTCAGTTTGAGCCAACGAGAGGTTCCTTTTGACAGCCGGTCTGAAACGTGCAGGAGGCGCAAACCGGTTGAATGCTAACATGGGCCTTAACGTTCGACAAGGGGGCGAGGACGGCGAGGTTCGACAGGTAAGGCGGGCAAGGCAACCACCCTTCTCCGACGCATAGAAGCCGCTCCTTGCTTGCTCCGTCGAGGCCGGCATCGTATGATGATTTCCAATGGGCACGCATGCCAGCGAACCTTCTTCCCTCTCGGTGTCGCCGAAGGCGCTGCCGCAATTCGTGCCCGATTCAGCTTGTCGTCGGTGCGACGTCTGCTGTCGTTTTCCGGAATCCGATAGTTTTCTTCGCCCCTATTTTACCCAACAGGAAATCGCGGAAGCCGAAGCGTGCGGTCTCTCCCGGGAGTATTTCCCCGACCGATCCGGTTCGCAGATCGATCTCGTCAAAAATCCGCAAGGAGAGGGCTATGTCTGCCCGGCGTTCGATGTGTCGTCCGGTCGATGCACGATCTATGAGGCGCGGCCGTTGGACTGCCGGCTCTATCCTTTGGCGCTCATGTGGAACGAGCCCCATAAGGAAATCGTACTCGGATGGGACGCCAAGTGTCCCCATCTGCGCGATTCCGTTCCGGCCGAGATCACGGCCTATGCGGAGCGGGTCGCCGGTTGGCTGGAGAAGGCATCGTGGATCGAGATCATCGCGTCCAATCCCCGCTTGGTCGGCCCTTTTCAGGAAGACGTGGTGATTGTGCGGTCCCTTCCGGCCTTGACGACCCGTCTCACGCGGACACCGTCCGCTTTTTCTTCGTTGCATCCTCTTACGCCCGCGGATGCGCCGCGGTTTGCGCGGGCGCTGGAGTCGTCCGGCCTATTGCACCCCGACACATTGGCCGCCTACGCATTCCCCTATCACTATGTCTGGACCAATCGGTTGTCGTACCGATGGTTGGAATCGGAAGAGACGTTCTTTCTCTTCGCGCAATCGCCGGACGGCTGGTTCATGCCGCTGCCCCCGTTGGGACCGAGGCCGCTGGAGGAAACGGCGGGCGAGGCGTTTGAACTGATGCGAAAATGGAACGGAGCGTCGCCGGTCGGCCGGATTGAAAACGTGACGACCCCTCAGAAACCGATCTTGGAACGGCTGCGGCTGCGCTGTCGGCCCAAAGACGGGGATTATCTGTACCGAGCCGAGCATATCGCGACGTTGGCCGGAGACCGATATAAATCGCAACGGGCGCTCTGCAATCGCGTCGATCGGGAACGGACCATCATCGCGCGGCCGTATCGGAAGCAAGACCAGGGCGGTTGTCTGGCCCTGCTCGCACGATGGGTGGAACAGAAACGGGCCGGATTTCTTGATGAAGCGGCCGCGCTGTTTCTTGAGGATGCGATGGAGGCCCATGCGCTGGCATTCGCCGAACATGGGCGTATCGGTCTGTCGGGGACGGTGGCGGTTTTAAACGATGAAATCGTGGCATACACCTTCGGGTACCGGCTCACGCCGCACACCTGGTGCGTGTTGATGGAGGTCGCGGATCGGTCGATTCCCGGCTTGCCCCAGTGGCTGTTCCGCGAGACATGCCGCTCCGCGGTCGCCGAAGGCGCGACGTTCATGAACGCCATGGACGACGCGGGGCTGCCGGGATTGCGCGCGGCCAAACGGCACTATCATCCCGTGGCCGTCGTTGAGAATTGGATCGTGACGGAATTCGAGACATGAGCCGCAATCCGACCGCACAAACTTCGACGGAGCCTCGACGCAAAGGGTGGCCGACGTTTCCGATGATGGCCGTCGTCGTCGCGCTGGGCGTCGGGACGTTTCTCGTCGACTATGCCGTGCGCGGCCTTGGGGCGACAATCTGGCTTCCGTTGTTGGCACTGCTTGTCTGGGCCGGCGTTCGCGTGCGCGCGGAGTACCGTCTGGCGCAGCAAGAGGTCGCCTGGGCGCGGACCGCCGAGACGGCGCTTTTGCAAAGTCAGGAACGGAATCAGGCGATCATCGAAACGGCGCTGGATGCGGTGATCATCATCGACTCCGCCGGCGTCGTGACGGATTGGAACGCCCAAGCGACGGCCATTTTCGGCTGGACGAGGGAAGAGGCGGTGGGACGATCGCTCGCCGACACGGTCATTCCGCCGGCCGTCCGTGAGGCGCATAAACAGGGGTTGCGGCACTATCTCCAAACCGGTGTCGGGCCGATCTTGAATCGCCGCATCGAGATCATGGCCCGGCACAAGAGCGGCCGGGATTTTCCGGTCGAATTGTCGGTGTCGCCGGCTCGCATCGGCGAATCGTATATCTTCAGCGCGTTCATTCGCGATATTACGGACCGCCGCAAGGCCGAGCGGCGTCTTGCTGCGCAATATGCCGTCACCCGTGTGCTGAGCGTGGCTACCTCCCTTCAAGAGGCCGTTCCACAGATTATGGAGGCGGTCGGCGGCAGCTTGGAATGGGACCTGGGTTTCTTTTGGAAGGTGGACGCACAGTCGGGAGTCTTGCGCCCTCTCCATCAGTGGAGAGCCCCGTCGTGCGATCCCCAGGAATTCGTCAAGGCAACGGAAGGGCTGATCTTTCAACGGGGCGAAGGGGTTCCAGGCCGGATTTGGGAAAAGGGATTTCCGATTTGGGTCAGGGATATGATGACCGACGCCACCGTTCTCCGATCCGCCGAGGCGACGCAAGCGGGGCTTCATGGAGCCGTGGGGTTTCCGATTCGCGTTTGCGGCGAAGTCGAGGGCGTGATGGAATTTTTCAGCCGTCACGTCCAGGAGCCCGATGACGAACTGCTCAAGATGATGGCGGACATCGGTCTCAAAATCGGGCAGTTCTGCGAGCGTGCGAGGGCCGAGGATGCGCTGCGTCAGACGGAGGCGCAATTGCGGCAATCGCAGAAAATGGAAGCGATCGGCCGGCTGGCCGGCGGCGTCGCGCATGATTTTAACAACTTGCTTACGGTCATCCGGGGATACAGCGAATTGATTTTGACCCGCCTTCCGCAGGGCGATCCCATGCGCCGGGACATGGAGGAAGTGAAGAAAGCAGCGGATCGGGCCGCCGGGCTCACAAAACAGTTGTTGGCGTTCAGTCGGCGCCAAATCGTGTCGGCGAAGGTCGTCGACCTGAACGCCGTCATCAAGAACATGGATGGTATGCTGCGACGTCTGGTCGGCGAGGATATCATCGAGGTCTGGACGGATCTTGAGGAAGAGGTCTGGCCGATCAAGGCCGATCCGGGACAGATCGAGCAGGTCATCATGAACCTGGCCGTCAACGCGCGGGATGCCATGCCGACCGGAGGCCGGCTCACGATCGAGACTCGAAACGTCACGGTGGCCAAAGAAACGCGCCGGGGAAAAGTCACGCTGGAGGAAGGCGCGTACGTGATGCTGGCGATCAAAGACTCCGGTCACGGCATGAGCGAGGAAGTGCAGGCCCATTTATTCGAGCCGTTTTTCACGACCAAGGAAAGCGGAAAGGGAACGGGGCTCGGGCTCTCGACGGTGTACGGCATCGTGAGGCAGAGCGGAGGTCTCATTGGAATCGAGAGCGAACCGGGGCGGGGGACGACCTGCACGATCTTCTTTCCGCGCCTGGTCGAAGGCGCCCAGGAAAGTGAATCACCTCAGCAGGGAGTCGGGGGAGAGCGGGGACACGAAACGATTTTGTTGGTGGAAGACGACCCGGGTGTCCGTGGCCTCGTGCAGGAGACTTTGCGGATGAACGGCTATCACGTGCTGGTGGCTCGACACGGTATCGAGGCGCTGCTGGTCGGGACCAAACACGTGGGGCCGATTCATCTCTTGATCACCGACGTCGTGATGCCGCAAATGAGCGGGCCGGAAGTGGCCGACAAACTGGCGGAACTGCGACCGGAGGCCAAGGTGCTGTATATGTCCGGCTATCCCGATCATCCGGTCTTTAAGAAGGGCGAAGTCAACCTGGAGACCAATTTTCTCCAAAAGCCGTTTACTCCGGTCAATCTGGCTCAAAAGGTGAGAGAAGTGCTGGATCGGGCCAACGTTGCGTAGCAACCTCTTTCGGCTTGCGCTTGATCTTCCCGCGTCGTTCTGTTTATCGTGAGTCTGCAATTGATAGAGGAAATGAACGAAGCCGTCTTCACAGGCCGAAAAGTTTGACATATGTCATCGGGACGGGAAATTGATATCGGCCGTTACCGGATCGAGCGGGAACCCTTCTATGTCGAGGTTCGCGGCGAGATCGGTCTCTTTGGCATCGCGGCGCGCAACAAAATGGCCGTGATGCTCAAGGGGCCGACGGGATGCGGCAAGACCCGATTCGTGCAGCACATGGCATATCGGCTGGGACGCCCATTGATCACGGTCGCTTGCCATGAGGACCTTACGGCCTCCGATCTCGTCGGACGCTATCTGCTCCAAGGACAAGAAACCGTGTGGATGGACGGCCCGCTGACGATCGGCGTCAAGCACGGCGCGATCGTCTACCTCGATGAAGTGGTGGAGGCCCGGAAGGATACGACCGTCATCATCCATCCCTTGGGCGACGACCGCCGGGTCTTGCCGATCGAGAAAAAGGGCCAGCTTGTCGAAGCCGCCGACGAGTTCATGCTCGTGATTTCCTACAATCCCGGCTATCAGAGTGCGCTCAAGGATCTCAAGCAAAGCACGAAGCAGCGGTTCATGGCGATCGAGTTCGATTATCCTCCGTCGGACATTGAAACCTCGGTGGTCCAACGGGAGGTGGGAATCGATCGGGAGATTGCCGAGCGTCTGGTGAAACTCGGCGGCAAGGTCCGCAATCTCAAAAACCATGGACTCGAAGAAGGAGTCAGCACCAGGTTGTTGATCTACGCCGGTCTGTTGATGAAACAGGGCGTGCCGGCGGAACAGGCCTGCGCCGCGGCGATCGCTCGCCCGATCACCGACGATCCGGATATGCAGCGCAGCATTCTAGAATTGGCGAAAGCGATCTTTTAACGCACCCACGGCCGTTCTTCATGGATATCCGTCGCGCCGTTGCCTTGGAAAGCAAAGACCGGGTGACGGTTCGGGTTTACATTCAACCCAAGGCGAGCCGTACCGAGTTTGTCGGCTTGCAGGGTGACGCCGTCAAAATTCGTGTGGCCGCTCCTCCGGTGGATGGCTCGGCGAATGCCGAGCTGATCCGATTTTTGGCCGAACGGTGCGACATTCCGCGGAGTCGCGTTTCCATTCAGAGCGGGGCGACGAGCAGGCAGAAGCGAGTAAACCTCGCCGGGGTGTCCGCCGAGTGGGTGCTGGCTCGATTGGCCTCGCCGCAAGGAAAGGGATGATCACACTATGACAAGAATAGGCAAGGGGCTCTGGATTGCAACGGGCGTCGTTCTTCTTGCGGCCTGCTCGACGGCAAAACCGGTTCTGTATCCCAATGCTCATCTCCAATCGGTCGGCAGAGAGGCGGCGGAGCAGGATATTGAGGCCTGTCGGGACGAAGCCGAAGCGGCCGGTGCAGAGGAGGGAAGTGGGAAAGGGGGGGAAGTAGCCAAGCGGACGGCCATGGGAGCCGCCGTTGGAGCAGCCAGCGGTGCTGTCGGAGGGGCAATCTCCGGCTCAGCGGGCAGGGGGTCGATGATCGGGGCGGCAAGCGGCGCGACGTGGGGATTTCTGAGCGGGCTGTTCTCGCTTGGGTCTCGTTCGTCAGAGCCGGCGCCCGCCTACAAGAACTTCGTCAACCGCTGTCTGCAAGAGAAGGGATATGAAGTGAGCGGCTGGCAGTGAAGAAAAACCAGTGACGGTCGCATGTCGGTCTCGCCATACCGACGGTCAAGGGACCAAGCGACAGGGGGATACGGCCATTCATCAAATACGGGAAACAGGGGCGGGATGGAAAATGGAATGTGTTCGGCTTATGTCCGTTCGTCGGGTAAGCTGAACTGGTGAGGAAAAACCCGTCTACTTTCTTGGTGATCCTTCTTTTGATGTCGTGGCTTACGGCCTGTGCCGCGCCGGAGCCGATGTTGCGCCCGACCAAACGACTGCTGTTTTACGGGAAACAACAGGCGCAGGAAGATGTGGCTGCCTGCCGAAAACAGGTCGAGCATGAAGGACTTCGTCCTGGCGCGTACCAAGGCGCCAATGCCGCGACCG
Source organism: Nitrospira sp. (assembly GCA_020216985.1). GTDB lineage: Bacteria > Nitrospirota > Nitrospiria > Nitrospirales > Nitrospiraceae > Nitrospira_D. Next base: position 2,137 of record JAIWOH010000056.1, on the reverse strand, counting down.
GCGCCGTGCTTGGTGTGACGCTCGGCGGCGCCATGGGGGCGTCGGCCGGCATGATCGGCGGTCTTGCCGGGGTGGCGATCGGGGCGGCGAGCGGCGCCGGATTGGGATTGGCCGTCGGTCTAGCCGGCGGCGCCTATAAGCCCTTGGTGCCGGACCCTCCGTATGCCGACGCGATGACGCACTGTCTCAAGGAAAAGGGTCACGAAGTCGGAGGGTGGCAGTAGAAAAGGGCTTCGGCCGTACCGTTCAAATTCCAGAGATCCTGCCGGCCACGCATCGAATTTCCCTTCCCGTCAAATAGTTTTCAGATCGCCATTCGGCCACTTTCTTCCTTGACATAGTTCTAGTTAGTACTATTATACTGACCTCATGCGGTTGGTCTGCCGCCTGATGAAGGTGTAGCATGACCGGCATGGTTCCATTTGATGAGGCACGGTCGGTGCGAAGCCGACCGTGCCCGCCGACACAGAAGGGAGGACACACGATGTTCGTCGTTGTTGGAGCAACAGGGCATACCGGTTCGGCGGCTGCGGAGACGTTGTTGCGCCGTGGACAGCCGGTTCGAGTGGTGGTACGGTCGGCCGACAAAGGTGCTGCCTGGAAAGCCAAGGGAGCGGATGTGGCGGTGGCCGCCTACCAGGATGTCAAGGCCATGGCCAAGGCTTTTGAAGGGGCAAGGGGCGTCTATCTGTTGGTGCCGCCGAATTATCAGGCGCAAGCGTGGCTCGAGGAGCAGCGGTGCACGATGGATCTGGCTGCGGAGGCTCTGGCTGCGAGCGGCAAGCCTCACGTCGTTTTTCTCTCGTCTGTCGGCGCCCACATTGCCGAGGGGACCGGTCCCATTCGCGCAGCTCGTCATGGAGAACAACGATTGAGCGCCGTGGTGCAGAACATCACGATCTTGCGGCCCTGCTATTTCATGGACAACTGGGCACCCGGTATCGGTCTCGCCAAGACTCAGGGGGTGTTGCCGACGTTCATTGAGCCATCCGCCAAGATTCCCATGATTTCGACTCAAGACATCGGTCGCATTGCGGCGGAGCAGCTTCTGGCCGGTGGAACTGGCCAGAAGCTGCTCGAACTGGCTGGACCGGAAGACTATAGTCCCGATCAGATAGCGGTACTCTTGGGCGAACTCCTCGGCAAGGTCGTCACGGCGAAGCTCGAACCCTTGAGTTCGGTGGTGCCGGCATTCACGTCGTTTGGGTTTTCGAACGAGGCGGCGCGGTTGTTCGAGGAAATGTACACCTCCTTCGCGAAGGGTACCATCGGCTATGAAAGGCCGGCCGAAGTGGTGCGAGGCACTGTCACGTTGCGGGAAGCGTTGCGGAACATGGTGTGAGCTCCTCTGTGGCTGGTGTGGGATCCTGGTGAGGGAAAGGAGGCAGCAATGGTTGTCGGAACGACAGTGCGGAAAACAGTCGTGGGGCTGTACCGGCCTGGTTCGACGTACATGGTCGGCGATGGATTTCCCGTGCGCAATCTCTTTCCGAGCAACGACCTGGATCGGGTTGTCGATCCCTTCCTGATGCTGGATTACGCCGGCCCGCACTACTTTGATTCCACGGAGCGGCCTCGCGGCGTCGGCGAACATCCGCACCGAGGGTTCGAGACGGTGACCATCCTGTACGAAGGAGTCGTGGCGCACCGGGACTCGGCGGGCCATGCCGGGGTGATCGGACCGGGCGACGTCCAGTGGATGACGGCCGGATCGGGGGTCGTTCATGAAGAAATGCACGAGCGAAGTTGGGCGAAACAGGGTGGGACCTTGCATGCGATTCAACTGTGGGTGAATTTGCCGAGAGTCCACAAGATGACGGCCCCCAACTACCAAACGATCCTCAAGGAGGACATTCCAGTGGTCGAACTGGATCAGGGGCCGGGACACGTGCGCGTGATTGCCGGATCCTATGAAGGACGCCGGGGCCCGGCCCGCACCTTCACGCCAATCGAATTGTACGATGTCCGGCTTGCCGCCGGCTCTCAATGGGACCTGGTGTTGCCAGAAGGCCATTCCGCCGCTCTGTTTGTGCCGTTCGGTCTCGTGTCCGTCAATGGATCTGAACCGGCGGGAGAAGCCGAATTGGTCGTCTGCGGGCGGGACGGTTCTCGGATTCTCATGGAAAGTCGGGACCAC